>NZ_JBFAMR010000147.1:0-7637 GCF_040656595.1 Actinoplanes sp. NPDC049802 | reverse complement strand
GGGCGGCTCGGCGATCCTGGCCGGCCGGTACGGCGGATCCTGCTTCTACAAGGTCGCGGACACGCTGTACCGGCACTCCTACCAGGTCGCCGCGCCGCCCCGCGACGTCTCAGATGGCGGTCAGGGTCAGGGTGCCGGTGTACGTGCCGGCCGCCGTGTCGGTCGGGACGCTCAATTTCAGCGCCGCGTCCAGCTCGGCGGTGCCCAGGCCCTTGCCGTTCGGCGCGGACGCCAGCACGGCGCTGCCGCCCAGGCCCGTGTGCGGCTGAACGGTGCCGTACGGGTGCGCGACCGGCCCGGCGACCACACCCTGCCGGCCGCCCTGTGCGGTGATGCTGGGCGTCCAGCCGAGGTAGCCGCCGGCGAAGGTCTTGCCGTCCTCGGTCCTGAACCCGTCGGCCACCTGCCCCGACGCGGTCCAGCCGGGCTGGGCCGCGCGGGTGTCGGTCACCGTGACCGGCTTGAGCGCGCCCGTGCTCTCCCACCGGTCGCCGGCTGCGGACAGCACGGCCGCGGGCAGGGAGACGGCCCGGTTCCCGGGATCGACGCTGATCACGAGCGCGCCGTCGGACGCGTTGATGGTGGCGGTCACCGACTTGGCCGCGCTGCTGCCCTCCGGCGGGAACGCCACCCACAGCCAGACCTCGGTGCTGGTGGCCACGACGTTCTCGCCGTCGTACAGCTTGACGACGTACTGGGTGCCGTTGAGGGCGCGTGTCGCGGTGAAGCCGTACGACGCGCCGGTCTCGCCCTCGATCGGCGTGAACTCGTCCTCGGTCGGCTTCCTGCTGAACCATCGGTACTTCGTGAGCGGTCCCTGCGGGGACTGGACCGCCTGCAGCGTGACGGTGTCGCCGGGCTGGTACTCGCCCTCGTTCATGCCGGAGATGCCGAGGCTCAGATCGCCGCCGCCGGCCTGCAGGTCACCGACGACGAACCGGTAGCCGACGGGGCCGGTGGTCAGTGTCGTCCCGTCGGCAAGCGTGGCGTCGGCCTGGAACCTCAGCGTGTAGGTGCCGGTCGCGGAGAACACCCATCCGGCGTGGGCGTGCGTGTGCACCGGCACGTCGAGGCGGTCGGGCAGGCCGTCGTTGCTGCGGAACTTGATGTTCGGGGTGCCGAGGGAGTTGGTGTCGAACAGGGTCACGTCACCGGGGCCGTCCACCCCGACCAGGCTGATGCCGACCTTGTCGCCGGCGAAGACACCGGAGTCCAGGGTGGTGGTGTTCCAGCCGGGCCAGAGCAGCGCCGGGTCCTGGACCTGGGGCAGCATCCAGATCTTGCTGCCGGGCGCGCCGAGGAACGCGAACGCCGGCAGGTCCGGCACGACGGTCTCGGCGGCGGGCAGCACCTGGAACGTGACGTCGGCCGGGTCGCGTACCACCGCGGGGCTCACCGTGTCGTCCTTGACCTTCAGGCTCAGCGAGCCGCCGTCATAGCGCACATCGACGGCGTCGGTGTGCCCTTTGGACAGCACCACCGGGTCGGCGGCGAGCGCCGGAGCGGCGCCGAACAGGACGGCCGTTGCCATGGTGAGACCGGCGATGCTGGACGCGACCCCTGTGGAGGGTCTCTTCACGCATCGTCTCCTTCCAGCTTAATGAAAACGAATCTCGTTTTCGCTCGGACGGTAGCAGGTTTCGATGGAAATCCGAGCGCGCGTCACGTGTGGATCCGGTGGCGATGAACACGATATCGATTTTCATCTCCATGAGGAACGGCCGGCGGGTGGCGATCACCGGCCGTGCGGGCGTGCGCCGCGCTGAACCTCTCCACCCGGCCGGCGGTGTCGAGCAGCCGCTTCGGCATCCACGACGGCATGATGTTCCTATGCCGGTGAACCCCGTGTCCGAGGTCGAACGTGTCGAGCAGCAGCTTGCGTCGGCGACGGCCGCGCGCCAGCGTGACCATGCCGCCTACCTGGCCGCATTACAGGACGCGGTCGCGCTCACCCGTGCCGACCCGGACGCCGCCGAAGTGTTCCACCTCACGGAACTGCTCGACGAACTGGCGCAGGCCTACGCCGACACCGGCCGGTTCGACGAGGCGTTGCAGACGATCCGCGAGGCCGTCGACGCCGGCCTGGGCGGGGAGCCGGACAGCCGATGCCGGATCGCGGAGATCCTGATGCGGGCCGGCCGCGTCGCCGAAGCCGAACCCATCTGGACCCAGGTCAAGGCCGACACCCCCGGCGACGTGTGGCTGTTCAACAACGCAGGCCTCGAGTACGCCGCCGTCGGCGACCACACCACCGCCCTGGCCTGGCTGACCGACGGAATGCGCATCGCCCTGGACAGCGGCGACCCCGAACGGCTCATTCCCCAGCTCATCGACCTGCGCCGGACGAGCATGACCGAGCTGAACCTGGAAGCCGACGACCTGCAGGCCCGAGCGGCGGACTTCCACGCCGAACGGGAACGCGACTCCCGGCAGCGGATCCTGCGCACCACAGCACCGGCGCCCGTCGCCGGCCATCGCGCCGCAGCCAGCCCGATGCTCGTGGCGTTGGCATGGTTCCCCGCCGAGGAGTACGACGAAGCGCTCGCCCGATGGCCGGAGCTGACCGAACCCGGCGGCGCGGCCGCCGGTGGGCGATCGCACGCCGAGTACTGCCGAGCCATGCAGGCCAAACTCGCTGAAGCGGCCGACACGGGGGCGGCCCGCGTCAGCATCGCCCCCATCCGGGTCGGCGCCCTGCTGGCCTGGTGCGCCGAACGCGGCGAGGACCCCCGCGACGCCCGGGCCGGCTACGCCGCCGACCTCGCCCGAACGCAACCCGGGCAACTGATCAGCTGGCCGCCCGGACGTAACGAGCCATGCTGGTGCGGCTCGGCCCGCAAATACAAGAAATGCGGCGGCGCACCCCGGACCGGCGACCATGGCTGAACCCATCGGCGATCCCGTCGTGGAGGCGGCACTGGCCGACCTGGCCCGCGCCGATGCGGACACGGCCGCCGCGGCTCGAGCCGGTTTCAGTTCGCTGACCTGGGGCGAAGGGCTCAACGCTGTCACCGGGTACGGTCTGGCCGACTTCCTGTGGTACCAGCTACCGACGAAGTGGATGTGCGACCTCGACGAGAAACACGAGATCGCCGCCGCCCTCGGCGAACTGTTCCACCGGCTGGGCCGCACCCGGTACGCCGACATGTGCGCCTCAACCGCCACCGCCGACATCCTGGACACCTACGAACACGACGGCGGCACGGCCGGGTTCAAGGCGTACCGGTCCGCGCTGGCGGCCACCGGCCTGCAACCACCCGACATACCCGGCCTGATCGAGTGGGGGTCGGTCATGGGCCTCGACGAGGCGAGCGCCTACGCGTCGGCCTCGCTGGCGCTGGAGCACGCCGTCGACACCGGCGAGATCCGCCCCGGCCGGCCCGGCTGGCGCAAAGCCGCCGAGCAGACCATCCGTGTGTTCCTGGACAGCCCACGCGACCACCTCACCGGCAGCACCTGGCTGCAATGGGTACACACCGAACGGCTGCAGGACTGGGCCGAGGGCCGCGGCGCCGAACGTACCCGTCTCGCCACGGCGATCAGCAACCAGCTCCTCCACCCGGTCGCCGCCCCCGACACGGCCGCGCACCATCTCGCGCCGCTGCAATGGCTGCTCGACCACGCCGCCGCCGGCGCGGCACTCACCCAGACCGGCACCCTCGCCCGCCCCATCGTCGCCGATGGTTGCCGCCGCTTCGACTGGCTCACCGCCAACCCCCGCTCCGAATCCGACATCGTCGAACTGTGGACCCTGCGCGAGCTCGCCAAACAGATAGGCGCCGTCCGCCGCTCCGGACGCAGACTGCTGCTGAGCACCACCGGCAAGACCGCCCACGCCGCCGGCACGCCCGCACTGTGGCAGGCCACCACCAGCAACCTGCTCGGCTCGGACGACGCCGGAGCCGCCGCCGGCGAGATCGCCCTGCTGCTGCTCCTGTCCGGCGAAGACTACGACTATCGGGAACTCAACGACGCCGTCGCGGGCGCGCTCGCCGATCAAGGCTGGCACGACCAGCGCACCGGCGAGCGGATCACACCCGACCAGACCGGCACCCTCCTCAGTGACCTCCGGCGCCGGATCAGCTTGCTGCACCTCGACGACGACGAGCGACGCTTCGACGAACCACTGCGGCTCAACGACACCGGCCGGCTCGCCGCCCACGCGGCCCTGCGAGCCCGGGCTCTATGGCCACGGCCATACCCGTACCGCTGATGGTCTTGCCGAACCCGGACCGGCTGATCCTGATCCGCCACGCCATGCCGCGGATCGACCCGCACACCCCGGCCGAGCTGTGGCGGCTCGGCCACGACGGCCGCACCGCGGCCCGCGCACGGCGGCCCCTGCTGGCTCAGCCGGCGTACTTCGTCGCGAGCAACGAACCGAAAACCATCGAAACGCTGCAGGAGATCAGCGGCGGCCCGCACATCCCCACCGATGCCGGATTCTCCGAGGTACGCCGCCCGCACCGGTGGAGCGACCAGCACGACTACCGGGCCGAGGCCCGCGCCTACGTGCAGGGCGCCCGTCCCGACGGCTGGGAGGCGCACGAGGAGGTGACCGCCCGGTTCGATGCGGCCGTGGCCCGGCACGCCGCCCTCGCCGCAGCGTGCGACCGGATGCTGATCATCGGCACGCACGGGCTCGCCCCGACGATCTGGCTGGCCAGTAGATACGTCCTGCAACCCAGCCCCGCGCGGTTCTGGGCAGCGCTGCGCTTCCCGGACATCATCGACGTCGATCGCACCACCGGCGCCGTCTCCCGCCGCTGCCGCTGACCGCGGCCGGCGCGTTGCCGCGTCAGCCGACGCTGCAGGTGGCAGAGCACACCCCGATGGCGTACGGCTACGGTGCGCCGATGAGCGCAGAGCCGAAACGGGCCAGTGAGTGGACCATCCATGGGGAACGCGTCGTCGACGACACCCGGCGGGCGGTGCTGAGCATCGCGGACGTGGAGCTACCCGACGGCGTCCGCTTCGAGCAGTACGTTCTGCGTATCCCGGCCGCCGCGATGGTCATCGTGCTCGACGACGACGAACGCGTGCTGATGATGTGGCGGCACCGCTTCATCGTGGACCGCTGGGTCTGGGAACTGCCCGGCGGTTACCTCGACCCGGCCGAGGACTCCGAGACCTGCGCCGCCCGCGAGGTCGAGGAAGAGACCGGCTGGCGGCCTCGCAGCATCGAGAAGCTGATCAGCTTCCAGCCGATGGTCGGCACCATCGACCAGGAGAACATCGTCTACCTCGCCCGCGGTGCTGACTTCACCGGCGCGGCCCCGGACATCAACGAAGCCGAACGCCTCGGCTGGATCCCGATCGACGAGATCCAGCAGCACATCGACAACGGCACCATCGTCGGCGCCGGCTCCGTCTCCGGGCTACTCGCCCTGCTGCTCCGGAAGGCGACCGGCAGACTCTAGTCGCTCGCCAGGACCGACCCGCCGGGGTCGGCGGTGGCCCGGTGCGCCCAGCCCAGAAACCGGTCATACAAGTCCGGCACCGTGCCCATGCCGTGCCGATGGAAGTCGTCGATCGCGTCAGCCATCACCTCGGACAAGAACATCAGCAGCGCCAACCGGTCGAACGGACGCTCGGCGCGCAACATCGCCTGACGGTCCGGACACGGCCACGGCTTCGCGCAGTCCTCGCAGTCCCAACTCGGCCGCGCTGCCCGATGCATACGCTCCACGGTGTCAACCATGACCGCATCCCCCGACTCCGAGTCGAGGCGCCACCGGACGCCGCTGCTGCGGCACCCGAGGCGGACTCGCCGCCGGGTGGCAGCGGTACACGCAGACCCTGACGTGAACGCCCGTATCCGCGGTTCGCTGACCCGAGTCCGCGAACGAGCTGTAAGGCGACCACCGCGTCATCGCGGCAGCCGAGGCGGTGCAGGCGACCCGGCACGAGCCACCAATCGCAGGCCCGCTACCTGTACGAAGATCCGGCGGCGCTCCACCGCCTCGCCGGCCGGGCTCAGCACATACCCCTCCAGCCAGATCCACCCGTCGTAGGTCGACACCGGATCGACCCGGATCAGCCGAAGGTTGAGCGCACGGTCCTCCGCGAACTGCACACTCGCCGCCCGGCCCACGAACAGCACGTTCCCCGGCGACAGCATCCGGCTTCACCATCAATCCGCTGCCGACCAGAGCCCCGGCACGGCGACACGCACCGCACCGGCCAACTCCGGCCGACTCGCCCCCGGCTGCCGTACCGGCAACCGCAGCGTTCGCGAGAAGACCACCACCGCGTTCTCCCGCCGCCAGCACGGTCCCCATGAATCGCACGCCACGCAGCGGCCCGACCCGCTTGAGGTCACGTGCTCATCGAGAACAGCCTGAGCCGCACGCAGCGCTTCCTCGGCGGACCTCGCGTAGTAGGTACTAGCCGTCATTTCCACCACCTCCCGAGCGACGTTGGACGGCGCGTCTTCTCGGAAGCGGGGTCTCCGCAAAGCCCCTGGACGCTTCGCAATCGTCCGTAACAGTCAGGAACCTGTGCGTGGCTTGCAAGGTGCGGTGCAAGTTTCACACGGTCCGCTTTTGTCACGGTGACAACGCCGATCAGTGAAGACCGTAGAGAGTGCCTTGATGACAGGAAGCCACTTCGCGAAGGGACACACGTGGTGTCCCTTCCATGGTGCGCTACTTCCTACTCTGGAACGTCGGCCGCCCTGAGCAACGGGTCAAGATCTGCACGTATTGCCGGGCGGGCCGTGGCGTGCAGCTGCCGCAGCAGCTCCCGTGCCGCCGTGCTGTACCGCAGTTCCTCAGGTGATTCCCCATGCACCTTGGTGAGCATGTGCACCGCTGCGACCTGGTTCTCGCAGCCGGCATAACAACGGGCCGCGTCGAGGTGGAACGTCAGTCGGCGTTCAACCGGAATGGCCGACTCCACCACCGTGCGCTCGGCCAGCTCCAGCGCGTTGGAAGTTCTGCCCATCTCGACCGCGGTCGAGATGCGATGGAGCTTGGTGTTCGTTGGTCCGAAAGCCATCCGGTGGTGGTTGGTCTCACCGACGCGAGCAGCGATTGCTGTGGCCTGCTCGAGCAGGTCATGCGCTGCGTCCTCGTCGTCTTCCCGTGCTGCTTCAGTCGCGGCGAGAAGGTGGAGCCCACCGAGCACGGCAAGTCGTGCCGGCGTCGCGTCCGCCAGACAACGGCGCAGTTCCTCGATAGCGCGGCGGATCACTTCGCGTGCCTCTGCCGTCTGGCCCTGTGCCGAAAGAATCATTCCGAGATTCCAGGCGGCAGCGCCAGCCATGTCCGGGTCGTCGGCATCCAGCGCGCACGACACCGCTCGATCGGCTGCTAGCAGGGAGAGTTCATACTCGCCGACTCTCTTGGTCCACGTCCGGGCCAACTGATAAGTCGCGCTGGCCACCCGCAGCGCCGCCCGCCTTTCGTCGCCCCGGAATTGATTCGCGGCCGCTTGAGCTTCGCCGATCAGATCAGGTAAGGCCTGTCCCACGGCGTCGTATCGAAACGCGGAGGGCTGCTGCCATGCGTCCCAGGCTCGGGTTACTCGCTCCCGTAGCTTAGACCGACCGGCGATAGGTCCAAGATCCGGACAGGTGGGTACCTGCGGGCAGCAAACAGGCACGGGTCCATTGATCATCGGAGTTCTCTACGCTT
>NZ_JBFAMR010000146.1:0-8263 GCF_040656595.1 Actinoplanes sp. NPDC049802 | reverse complement strand
GATCCCGGCCGCGGCGACCCCGTTGGAGTCGATGTGCATCGTACGGGTCAGCGGGACGCTCGACGTCCGGTACGCCGGGGCCAGAACCGCCGCGGCCTCCGCCGGACTCCACGGAACGGGGAACAGCACCACGGCGCGGGTCCGGCCACGCCCGTGATCGTGAGGAGCGCTGGCATGATGAGACGCATGGATGACGATCTCAGCGAGGTGCGGCGGGCCATCGACGCGATCGACGCCGACGTGGTGCAGCGGATCGCCGCACGGGAGCGGCTGGTGCGGCGGGCCGCCGCGCTGAAGACCAGCGAGCAGGCGGTTCGGGCTCCCGCCCGGGTCGAAGAGGTGATCGCCAAGGTGCGCGGGCTGGCCGTGGCGGCGGGCGGGTCGCCGGAGGTGGTGGAGCGGGTCTACCGGGCGATGATCGGCGCCTTCATCGATCTGGAGCTGGCCGAGCACCGCGGGCTCAGCGACGTCTAGATCTAGAAGTGGCGGCCGGTGGCTCTCGGCCGGCCGGCGCGGTCGGTGTGCGGGCCGGTGGCCTCGTCAGCGGCGCAGGTGGGACTGGAGGATCAGCGCGGCCGCACCGGTCGCGGAAGCGGTCGCCGCGGCCAGGGAAACCGTGACCGTCGCCGAACGGTGCCAGGTGCGGCTGTTCGCGGGCTGGACCCGGCGCATGATCGCCGGACCGTAGACGAACGACGCCGCCGCGAAACCCGGTCCGGTCAGGACCACCAGGTCGATGTCGAGAAGGTTCACCACCGACTCGGCGGCGGCCGCCACATATCTCGCCGAGTCCTCCAACAGCGACAGGCACCGGGGCCCGCCCGCCCGTGCGGCACGGGCCACCGCGGCGAAGTCGGCCGTCACGCTACGGCGCGCGGCCGGGTCGAGGCCCGCCTCCGCGGCCGCGGAGGCGTCGGCGCGGGCCGCCGCCACCACGGTGCGGGGCCCGGCCAGGATCTCCAGACAGCCGTGACCGCCACACCAGCATTCCGGGCCGTCCACCTGTACGCACACGTGCCCGAACTCGCCGGCCGCCCCGTGACTGCCGCGCATGGCCCGGCCTTCGACGACGATCCCGGCGCCGATGCCGCTGCCCATGTAGAGCGCGGCGAACGCCTGCTCCGGTCCGACCCGCGCCACCCAGTACTCCCCGACGGCGGCGGCGGTCGCGTCGTTCTCCACGAGCACCGGCCAGCCGGTCTCCTCCGCGAGGCGGCGCCCGAACGCGTCGGCGTCCCAGCCCCGCAGGTGCGGCAGCGTGTCCGGGCCCGGCGGTTGGGGTGCCGCGCTCCCGTGAGGGGTGGCGCCCGGGGCCAGGCGGACTCTCGGGCCGCCGGTGGCGGAATCCGGTGCCGGCGGGGTGGCATGGGGTGTCGCCTCCGGGCCGGCCGAGAATCTCGGCGTTCCCGGGCGGCCGGAGGGTGACGGGCCCACCGGGGTGGCGTCGGTGTCGCGTGGGCGGCGGGCGCCGCCGTTGCGAGGGCCCGGCCAGACGACACCGAGGCCGAGGCAGCGGGCCCGGTCCACGCCGGAGGCGGCGAGCAGGGTGCCGATGCCGTCGGTCAGGTGGGACAACAGGTCGCCGGGTGGGGCGGGGCGGGCGAGACGGGAGATGACGCCGCCGGTCTGGCCGGTCAGCACGAAGGTGGTGACGTCCCGGTCCAGGTGGACGCCGACGGCCAGCCGGGCGGCCGGGTCCAGGCGCAGCAGGGTCCGTGGCTTGCCGCCGGTCGGGGCGCGTCCTGTCTCGACGACGAGGCCCTCCTCCAGGAGGCGGCGCACGGTCATCGACACCGCCGCCTCGGTGAGCCCGGTCTTCGCCGCCAGCTCGACGCGGCTCAGCGGCTCGGAGGCACGGATCGCGTCGAGGATGCTCTCCCGCGCGGCGGGGCGGCGTCCCCGGCCCGGCCGGCCCACCGGCGTCGCGTCACCGACCGTCTCCCTCACCCAGCCACCACCATGTCGCCGAACCCGCCCGTCGTAAAGGCACCATCCTGCCTGCCCGCGCACCGCCGCGGATTCATCACCCGGCCGTCGAACCCGGCCGGATTCGGCACCGGGGCCGTAGGGGCCGCTGTCACTCGATCATCGATCCCGCCGGGCGTCAACCGGCCTCCTCGAGCGGGGTGACGCGGACCGGCGGAACGCCGTCCGGGTACAGCACCGGGAGCCGCGACCCGGCGGAACCCAGGGCACGGCGGCCGGCAGCGCGTGGCCGCGAAAGTCCAGCACAAAGGCTCCCTCCGGCGGCGCTCAGGTGCACGGGACCGGCCATCGGACCTCCGGCTTCATCAGCGTTGACGGACTTCGTTCAGTTGCTTAAGAATGTGGGAGCCGCGGCGCGGCGGCAACCTGATTCTCATCACGCTGGGAGCGGACTCCATGCTCAAGACCGACCTTCACCAGGGCTGGACCGTCCATTCCGTGGGTGGCCCGGTCCCGTCGGAGATCGCCGCGTCGCGGCTGCCCGCCGCCGTCCCGGGGACCGTGCACACCGATCTTCTCGCGGCCGGGCTGATTCCCGACCCGTTCCTGGGCGACAACGAGGCCGCCCTGGCCTGGTTCCACCGCAGCGCCTGGGTCTACGAGACCACCATCACAGCCGCCCCGGCCGCGCCCGGCGAGCGGGTCGACCTGGTCTTCGACGGTCTCGACACGGTGGCCACCATCCAGCTCGACGGCACCGAGCTGGGCCGGACAGCCAACATGCACCGCGGCTACCGGTTCGACGTGCGGCACCTGTCGCGCGACGGGGAGATCCCGCTGAGCGTCCGGTTCGACTCGGCGCTGGAGCACGCGGAGAGCTTCGAGAAGCAGGCCGGGTCCCGCCCGCGGCCCTACCCGCACCCGTTCAACGCCGTCCGCAAGATGGCCTGCTCGTTCGGCTGGGACTGGGGCCCCGACCTGCAGACCGCCGGCATCTGGCGACCGGTCCGGCTGGAGCGCTGGCACACCGCCCGCCTCGCGTCGGTGCGACCGCTCGCCACCCGCGACCGGCTCACCGTGCACGTGGCCGTCGAGCGGGCGTCCGGAGCGCCGCTGACCGTCGAGGTGACCGCCGGTGGGCACACCGCGCGGGCCGAGGTCGCCGCCGACCGGGCCACCGTGGAGCTGAGCGTGCCGGACGCGCCGGTGTGGTGGCCGGTCGGCCACGGAGAGCAGCCGCTGGTCCCGGTGGCCGTCACGCTCACCGCCGGCGACGAGGTCCTCGACGAGCACCACACCCGGGTCGGCTTCCGGGACGTGCGGCTCGACGAGACGCCGGACGAGGTCGGCAGCCGGTTCACCCTGGTCGTCAACGACCGGGAGATCTTCGTCCTGGGGCTCAACTGGATCCCCGAGGACCACCTGCTGACCCGCATCACCCGGGAGCGCCTCGCGGCGGCCGTGGACCGGGCGGTCGCCGGCAACGCCAACCTGCTACGCGTCTGGGGCGGCGGCATCTGGGAGTCCGACGACTTCTACGAGGTCTGCGATGAGCGCGGCGTGCTCGTCTGGCAGGACTTCCCACTGGCCTGCGCGGCATATTCGGAGGAGGAGCCGCTGCGGTCGGAGATCCTCGCCGAGGCCCGGGAGAACGTGACACGTCTCGCCCCGCACCCGTCGCTGATCCTGTGGAACGGCGGCAACGAGAACATCTGGGGCCACGAGGACTGGCAGTGGAAGGAAGCGCTCGACGGCGCGACCTGGGGCGCCCGCTACTACTACGAGGACTTCCCGGCACTGCTCGCCGAGCTCGACCCGACCCGGCCGTATCACCCCGGCAGCCCGTCCAGCCCCGGTCACGACCCCGAGGTGGTCCACCCCAACGACGACCGGTTCGGCACCCGCCACGAGTGGGAGGCGTGGAACAGGGAGGACTACCGGTTCCACGACAACTTCGTGCCCCGGTTCTGCTCCGAGTTCGGCTGGCAGGCGCCGCCCACCTGGTCGACGCTGACCGCCACCCTCCAGCCGGAGGATCTGCGCAAGGATTCGGCCGCTTTCCTCCTGCACCAGAAGGCCGAGGACGGCAACGGCAAGCTCGACCGCGGGCTCGCCCACCACATGGCGGTGCCGTCCGACTTCGCGGCGTGGCACTGGGCCACCCAGCTCAACCAGGCGCGGGCCACCGCGTATGCGATCGCCCACCTGCGCGGCCACGCCCCGCGGACCATGGGCAGCATCCTGTGGCAGCTCAACGACTGCTGGCCGGTCACCTCGTGGGCCGTCGTGGACGGGGCCGGACGGCTCAAGCCCGCGTGGTTCGCGATGCGCCGGGCGTACGCCCCGGTTCTGCTGTCCTTCACCCGCCGCGACGGCCGCGCCGTGCTCGCCGTGATCAACGATCGCGATGAGCCGTGGCGGGAGAGCGCCCGGCTGCGCCGGGTCCGCTTCGACGGCGCCGAGCTGGCCGCGGTCACCGCCGAGATCGACGTCCCGGCCCGGTCGGTGGGGCTGATCGAGGTCGATCCGAGCCTGCTCGCGGCCGCCGAGCCGGACCGTGAGGTGCTGGTCGCCGACAGCGGTGGGCTGCGCGCCACGCACCTGTTCGCCGAGGACTACGACCTGAGGTACGACCCGGCGGCGGTGCGGGCACACGCGGTCGCCGTCGAGGGCGGATACTCGATCACCGTGACCGCCGTATCGTTCGCCCGGGACGTGGCAGTGCTCGCCGACCGGGTCGCCCCCGACGCCGTCGTCGACGACATGCTCGTCGACCTGCTGCCAGGGGAGACGCACACCTTCACGGTCACCACCACGGCGACCGTCGACGGGGAGGCGTTCGCCGCGCCCGAGGTGCTGCGGTCGGCGAACTCGATCACGATTCCGGCGAGGGTCGGCTGACGATGCCCGCCCCGGGTGGCCTGATCGGGCTGGTGCTGACCGGCAGCGCCGCCCGGGTCGGTGTCGAGCCGTTCTTCATGGAGTTGATCGCCGGCATGGAGGAGGCCCTCGCGCCACTCGGGGCGAATGTTCTGCTCCTGGTGGTGCCCGACCTCGACGCCGAGCTGGCCACCTACCGGCGATGGGCGGAGGACCGGACGGTGCAGGCCGTCGTCGTGGTCAACCTCGTGCACGACGACACCCGGCCGGCGTTCCTGGCCGGGCTGGGGCTGCCCGCGGTGCTCGCCGGGCGGGCCGACACGGCGTCGTTCCCGCGGGTGGTCACCGACGACGCCGGCGCCATGACCGTCGCCGTGGAGGTGCTCGCCGGGCTCGGCCACCGGGTGATCGGGCGGGTCAGCGGGCCCGCCGACCTGGTGCACACCGCCGATCGCACGGCGGCCATGTTCGAGGCGGCCGCGCGGCACGGCGTGGAGGCGCGGATCGTCGAGGGCGACTACGGGGCGGAGAGCGGCGTGAGCGGCGTCCAGCAACTGCTGGCGGCCGCACCGCCGCCCACCGCGGTGATCTTCGACAACGACGTGATGGCGGTGGCCGCCGAGCAGGAGCTGATCCGCGTGGGCGTGCCGGTCCCCAAGCGGGTGAGCCTGCTCGTGCACGACGACTCGCCGCTGTGCGAGCTGGCCGTGCCGCCGCTGTCCGCGCTCAGCATCGACGTCCACGATCACGGCCTCAGTCTGGCCCGCGCGGTGATAGCCACCCTCGACGGCGTCGAACCGGCCGAATACCCGGGCCCACCGATCCGCGTCCTCCGGCGCGGAAGCACCGGCCCGGCCCCGGCCTGACCACCTTCGGGTTGCCGAATCTCCGTGAGCTTGTGCTTTAACCTCCCCGACCACCCCAGCATCGCCGCGCATCAGACCGCTGCGTCATCAGCAGATACTACGGTGAGGGGATTGAATTTGTTATGCGGGAGCCGTCCGATCGGCACTGGCGCTGTCCAGCAGAGGTCCGGTCAGTTCGAGCGATTCGGCCCCGTCGGGACACCACGAGCCATGGAGGAGTGCTGCGGTGTAGTTGCCCAATGCCCACCTGTTGGCCTGCAGGTCAGGGTCGTCAATTCGAGCCAGGGCCAGGTCGAGCATGTGGGCCAGAGCGCGTGCCGGGTGCCCGGCGCTCTGCAGCGCCAAAGCGAGATAACAAATGACCAGTACATCGTCGGGAAACAGGTCATGTGCCCGCTCGAGGGCTGCGACTGCTTCGTCGAAACGTTCCAGATTACGCAGCGTGCTTCCATAACTCGTCAGCCCGCGACGTAGCTCCGTGCCGGACAAGCCGGCCGCGAACGCGTGCTCATAGAGCGGCGCGGCCAGGTGCGCCTCGCCGGCGTAGTCGTGAGCACGAGCGCAGTGGTATCGCACGATCGCGCTGTCGGGATGCTGGGCGAGCAGCCGTTCGAAGTATTGGACGGTGGGCGCCGGGTCGGCTCGGCGGGCGACATCCCAGCCTCGGCGGACGGCGGCATGCAGTTCATCATCGGATTTGGTCACGGAACTCCTCATCAACGGGGCAGAAGGACAGCGTGGGATTGCGGACAGAGATTGCCGGCGATCACCGTGTAAGGGCTGTGATGAGAGGTGGAGTGTCCTCGACACCTCGCGGATCAGCGAAACGAGCCGGTCGCTGTTACCGGTGCCGACGCTACCACGCCCAGCGTCCGCCGGTCAGTCACCGCCGGCAGCCGGTGAGCAGCAGCACGAGCGTGGCGGTGACGGTGATGCGGTGCGCTCCGGGCACGCCGTCGTCGGCATGCTGAGGAGCGCGGAACCGTGTCTGGCTCCTATTGATGGTCGTTGTGGCGGTCATGGTTGACCGAGTAGAAGCTATCGATGTGTTGGCGGAGTTCCGCGAGCAGCTCTACCAGTCCATGGCCCGGCGGGCAGACGCCTTGTTCGAGCTGACCGACGCGCTGCTGTGCACCGACAGGCCGGTGAAGTCTTGGTCGGGCTGTCCTTGGCGCCGGAGCACCGCCGTGGTCACGGCGCCATGTACGACGCGCTCAACGCGGGGCGTATCGACGTCGCGTCGCTGCGCCTGCAGTTGGCCGGCTTGCCGTTACCGCGGTCGGCGGACGGCCGCTTGGTGCTCGCGGTGGATGTCTCGCCGTGGCTGCGCCCGGACGGCAACTGCAGCCCGCAACGCTCGTTCTGCCACACCTACGGCCGCGGCAGGGGCGAACACCGCATGATCCCCGGCTAGCCGTACTCGATCGTCGCCGCCCTGGAAACCGGCCGGACATCCTGGACCGCCCTGCTGGACGCCGTCCGGCTGCCGCCCGGCGCGGACGTCACCACCCACGATCACGTGCGCGCAGATCCGCCAACTCGTCGACCGCCTCACCGACGCGGGCCAGTGGCGGCCAGGAGACCGTGACGTCTTGATCGTGCTCGACGCCGGCTACGAGGCACCCCGCATCGCCTGGCTGCTGCGTGATCTACCGATCGAAATCCTTGGCCGGATGCGCTCCGACCGGGTGCTGCGCCGAGCGACCCCGCCACGCGTCTACAACCCCGAGGCCGGCCTGCCAAGCACGGCGGCGAGTTCGTCTTCGGCGACCCCGCCACCTGGGGTCCCGAGCAGGCAGTCACGGTCACCGACACCCGGCTTTACGGGCAAGCTCGGGCCCAGGCGTGGGACCGAGTGCATCCGCGGCTGACGCGCCGGGCCGTGTGGGTCGGTCACGACGAACCACTGCCGATCATCGCGGGCACGGTCATCCGGCTCACCGTCGACCATTTGCCGAGCCGGGGCAAGCCGAAGCCGGTCTGGCTGTGGTGGTCCAAGGTCGACGCCACCACGGAGGATGTCGACCGGAGCTGGCAAGCGTTCTTGCGTCGCTTCGATCTTGAACACACCTTCCGGCTTCTAAAGCAGACGCTGGGTTGGAGCGCCCCAAAGGTGCTCAACCCCGCCGCGGCCGACCGGTGGACGTGGTGGTGCTGGCCGCGCATGCTCAACTGCGCCTGGCCCGGCCGCTCCCCCAGGACCTGCGCCGGCCGTGGGAACGCCCGGTGTCGCCGGAGCGCCTCACCCCGGCCCGGGTGCGACGCGGGTTTCGGAACCTCCGCGCGACCAGCGCCTCACCAGCGCGTGCACCTAAACCGAGCCGGCCCGGCCCCGGCCGCACGCCCGGCTCCCGTAATCGGCAGCCCGCTGTCCGCCACGACGTGGGACTCATCCTGGTCACTGGCCAGGCCTACCAGCGACCGACCCACCACAAGAAGGGCACCAAGCCCCGCCGGACTGGTTAAACGACAAGGTGAGTGGCTGTCTCGCAACCTGAACCGTCGCGAATTTCAGAGGATGCGAACCCGCGACTGAGTGATGTTGGTCTTGCAGGACGTGCATCGTTAGGGGCCCCGTCGGTGCGCTGACC
>NZ_JBFAMR010000145.1:0-8267 GCF_040656595.1 Actinoplanes sp. NPDC049802 | reverse complement strand
CTTCGACGTCATGCTGATGTGCTCTCCTCAGGGCCGTCCAGGAAGAGTATCCCCTGGTAGACGGGCTGTCTCACATCAGCGTGACAGGGAGGGGGCACGCCGCTCTGCTGGTCGCCTGTCGCCCAGGTGAGCACTTCGCAGGAGCCATAGGTGAGGTGGACCTGGCTGATCGGATCCCAGTAGTCCCAGAGGTCCCCGTCGTAGGGAGTCTGGTAGCGGCGGAACGCGGTCTTGAATTCGCCGTGCTCGCGAATGGCGGTCGCTACCTCGTTGCGCCAGCGCTTCGTCAGGGCCTTGCGGAACGCGTTCACCTCGGCTTCGAGCGCGGCGTAGAAGTTGGTGTCGTAGATGATGCCATCGGACACGTCGATCTCCTCGGGATTCTCGCTCCTCCCCCTAGCTAGTCACGTGCCAAGCGCTAGCGATCGAAGCATGTAGGTCATTGATCTCGCGTGTAGCCGTAAGTCACGAGCCGAGACTTGTTGATCATGAACCGAGGCTACCGGGCCGTGTTACAGCCCCCGACTCGTCACCGTTGTTGCCCTTGGCACCTGACTACCTCCGAAGCACGAAGAGGCCAGGGCATCCGACCTCGCAGAGCCGAACAAGCCGGTGCGGAAGGCGGAAGGCGGACTCCGATCGGCGCTGTTGTGGCTCCTCGAGGTGGTACACGCCGATGACGAGCCGCGGGTTCACTGCTCGCTCATGTTGCGCACGAAGTCGGCACAGACGATGAGAGTCGCGAGATCGAGGGTGGCGGACGGGATGCGCCCGCCACCCTCGACTCTGCCCGGGGTCAGGAGTCGCTGCCTGCCGACCTGTTGCCGAGTACGCGGACCGTCGTACTCAATTTGATGGGCAGTCCTTCCTCGCCCTTGAGGAATGGTTGGATGTCGATCGGCTTGCGTAGCGTTCGGCCGGGCCCCCAGGCCTGCTGGCGTTCGTGGCCGGAGACCCAGAATCGGTGATCGGGTTTCGCTCGGCACCCGGCGGCATCCGATTTGGTCGATCTGGATCCCGGTGTGCTGCTGCGGGGCTTGATCCGGACGATCCGCACGTCGGGCAACCGACGGTTGCTGCGCTGGTACGCCCTGGTCGTGCCCTTGGGGAGTTTCGCCGGGAGCGCCTCGGCCATCTGCTGGTTGATCAGTAGCCAGGTCGTGATGAGTGGCCCGAGGGGATGGTTGCCGTCGATCGAGGCACGTCGGGGTACGTGTTCGGCGTGGGCGGGCAGCAGCCAGCCGATCTCATGTCGCAGGGCGGGCATGAGGTGTTCGGGCAGGGCGGTGCCGATTGTGCGGTAGCCGATGAGCTGCCACCCGTCGAGTTGGGGTGTCCATGAGACGGCTGCGAGCTGTCCGGGCCCGATGGATCTCGGCCAGGCGATCAGACCGGATGGTGTGGGCATGAGTTCCTCGGAGATCCTGGCGGGCGGTTGATCATCGCTGACGGCCTCGACCAGCTCGGTGAACTCTTCGTTGATCCAGTACATCGGTGCCAGGTCGAGCTGGTTCGCCAGCCGCTGTCGGGCGTCGCGGTCGTTGATGGCCGGGGGGAGGTCCGCCGCGCTGCGGAGCAGTCCGGTGAGCCGGTCGCGGGTCTTCGGCAGCATTTCGGCGGCGAGCCGGGTAGCCGGCCATTGTGTCGTGGTGAGCAGGGTTCGTCCTTCGCGGCCGAGGACGATGCCGCGGTGCAGCAGGTTCAGTTGTGTGTATTCGGTGCTGCCGTGGCGCCATCGCATGACGGAGGCGCACCGGTCGGTGAGGGCGTCGACGTCGTCGGCCTCGATGTGCTGGGCACACGGGTAGCAGACGTGCCAGTGGCTGTTGTAGGTCTCGATGACATCCGCGTCCAGCGTCATGATCTGGATGAGGCCGGTCCGGTAGTTCCAGACGGGCAGTTCGCCGGAGCAGGTGTGGCACCGGTTGAAGACCTGCGGAAGACGAGCGGCGGGCACCGGTACGACCTCGTGTTCATGGTCGGCGACCGGATGACGGAAGCTGATGCTGTTGCCGTGCCGGTGCTCGGTGAGTGCGTGGTTGCAGGTGGCGCAAGCCGTCAGGGTTGTGAGGTTCATGCGCCGTCCCCGTTCTGGGTACGGCGCCGGTCGCGTAGGCGCGGACCTCGCCGAGGCCGGTGGTCCGGCATCGTCATGCCGGGCTGGTGGAAGACGTACCGGTTCCCGCCCTGCTGCTTGGCCTGATACATGGCGAGGTCGGCGTGATGCAGGGCGACACCTTCCAGCAGATCGGTGCCGGCGGCGATGTTGACGCCGAGGCTGGCGGTGATCGTGACGGTGACCGGCCCGTCGTCGCCGGTGACGGTGACCGGTTCGGCGATGAGGACGATGAAGTGTTCGGCCAGCCTGGCGGGCTCGTGTCGGCCCAGGGGAATGACGGCGGCGAACTCGTCGCCGGACAGCCTGGCGGCGTGCCCGCCGTAGAGGGCGGCGAGTTGCCCGATCCGGTCGGCGGCTGCCCGGAGAAGCTCGTCTCCCGCGTCGTGGCCGTGGGCGTCGTTGACCTGTTTGAACAGGTCGAGGTCGATCAGCAGGACGATGATCCGGCCGGGATCACCTGAGGCGGTGGTGGCCTGATGCGCGACGCGCAGACCCAGGCGGTTGTGCAGGTCGGTGAGTGGATCGTGCGTCAGTCGCCAGACGGCGTCGGACAGCGCGGCGCGTAGCCGGTTGATGCCGTGCCGCATGGCCAGGTAGGTCGTCAGGGAGCCGAGGGCGGCTCCGCCCGTGATCGCCACAACGGTGGCGATCACGGCAGGTGTGGTGAACACTGGGTTCCTCCAATGCGTTGGAGACCCGGGACGCAGACGTTGTCGAGGCGCGGCGTCCGGGGTTGTGGATGCAACGACGGCCCGCCTTTCGGCGGGCCGTCGTTGCTATGGGGAGCTAGCGGATGTGCGCCAGTTCGGTGAGCACGTCGCTGCCGCTGGTGACCAGGCGGGCGGCGCGGTGGTCGCGGAGTGCCTGGTGTGCGCCGGTGGATGTGGCGGAGGTGACCGGGCCGGGCATGACCATCGCGTGCCGGCCGAGCAGAACCGCTTCCTCGATCGCGGCGAGTGACGTGCTGGCGTGGGCTGCTTCGACCAGGACGGTGCCGCTGGTCATGCCGGCGAGCAGCCGGGTGGCGGTGGTGGCCCTGGCCCGGGTGGGGGTGGTGCCGGGTGGGTAGGCGGTGGCCAGGAGTCCGTGGTTGCCGGTGACCTGGGTGAGTAGGCCGCGCAGGTTGTGTGGGTGGGGGATGTCGATGCCGCCGGCCAGGACCACGACGACACGGGCCTCGGTGGTGAGTGCGCCGCGGATGGCGGCTGCGGAGATGCCGTAGCCGCTGGTGGTCGCGGTGGTCCATCCGGCGGCGGCCAGGTCGCGGGTCAGGTCGGCGGCGATGGTGGTGCCGTAGGGGGTGGCGGCACGGCTGCCGCAGACCGCGACGGTACGGGCCGTAATGGGTTCGTCGGTGCCGCGGACCCACAGGCACATCGCCGCTGCGGAGGCGGCGCAGTAGGTGACCTGGGTGAGGTCGTCGAGGCGTTGCGGCCAGTTCTTGTCTTCGGGGATCAGCACGCGGGCACCGGAGGCCTGGGTGGCGTTGTCGACCGTACGGATCTGGGTGTGTAGTTGTTTGATGGTCATGGCGCCGGCGCACTCGTCGCGCAGCTCCTGCGAGGTTTTCGGGGAGACGAGCTTGTCGAGGGCGTCGGCCGGGCCGTAGTAGACGGTCAGCGCGTGCAGCGCCTCGGCACAGGCCGGGGCCAGGGTTGTCAGGTGGGCCAGGGCGGCCCGGGCCGCGCGGATCCGTTCCAGTTCGGTGATCACGCCAGGTCTCCCGCCAGGAGTGCGGACCCATCGGTGGTTTCCGGGGCTTGCGGGGCGAGTTCGGTGAGGATGCGTTTGGCGACGGCGAGCACGGTGGTGGCGCATGCGGCGACCAGGGTCAGGTCGCCGTCGGCCCAGCCGAGTACGTAGGCGTCGCTGTAGGCGGCGGTGTCCAGGCCGAGGGCCGCGCAGACGATGTGCGCGATGCTTTCGGCTTCGGTTTCCGCCCGGCCGCGGTGCAGGTCCTCGCCGGGCCGGTGGTCGGTGAGGTGGCCACAACGGATGTGCGCCAGTTCGTGCACGGTGGTCTTGACCTGCTGGGCGGGGCTGACGTCGTCGCGGACGCGTACGCGCATGACGTTGCCTGCGACGGTGACACCGTTAGCCTGGCCGAGGTATCGGCTGCCCGGTGCGGCCAGGTCGAAGGCGTAGCCTTCGGCTTCGATGAGCGTGACCAGGTCGTCGAACGCGCCGGTCGGGTCGTCGCCGGACAGCAACTGGGGCAGCCCGGCGGCTGACATCATGGTCCGGCGGCGTCGGCTGACGGTGGGGACGTCGAACGGCTCGCCGTCGGTCTGCGACAACTCGAACGTCGGCATCAACCCGAACCCGACGACCTGCACCGCCGGGCGCCCGGACGGCTCCCGGCGCACGGTACGGCCCTCGGCCTCCCACTGACGGGCCTGGTCCTCGGTCGGCCGGCGCCGGACCGGCGCCCACACCTTGAACGCCTGCTCGCCTTTGCGGACGGTGCGGCCGTGGCGTTTCCAGCCGGTGGTGCCCGCCCGGTTGCCGAACGGCAGGAAGAAGCGTGGGGTGATGCCGCGGTCCTCGGCCTGCATCATCAGCAGCAGTTGGTTGCTGAGGCTGTAGTGGGCGCCGAACACGGCGACCTGTTCGATGAACTGGACCCAGCGGGCCGGTTCGGACGCCAGCGCGGCGAGCCGGGCGTCGAAGTCGGTTTTGATCCGTTGCAGGAACTCGTCGTGGTCCTGGTCGGTGTCCGTGGCGCCGGTGGTGGTGACCATGGGCTGGTCTCTCCTGTTCTCCGCCGTACGGCGGTGAGCAGGCTGGGACCACGCGGTCCCAGCCTGCCCGTCGGTGAACGGGTGGGGACCGCGCGAACGCGGTGTGACGACCACCGCGGCAGCGGTGATCGTTCAGCGAGCCGTCAGCGGTGCGGCTCTATGGATCGGATGGGACGCTGCCTTCGGGCGAAAGCGCCCTTCAGTGCCCCGTGTTGTGCCGGTGAGGTTCAGTCGGTCTCGGCGACGGCGATCGAGCCGTCAAAACTTCAGACCGCGCCTACCCGAGCGGGGAACCGCCCGGCACTACCGCCGTCGTCGAAGAACGACGGTGAGCTGGGCTCGTCGGTCCGAGGCCGCCGCCCGATGATCTCCAAGGTTGGATGCAGCGTGCCTCGCGGCCGTAGCTCGTAGTTCTCGACGAGGACGCGGACGTAGTCGACGTCGGAGGCGTAGGGGACGTAGTCGCCCTGCCGGATGGTGCCGCCGAGCCGGGAACAACAGGCCACCGACACCGGGTACCAGCCGGTCCGGACCGCGGTGACGATGTGCCCGCAGGACAGGTCGAACTCGAACACACACAGCCGGTTCGACTCGAACCCGTCCATGGATTCGGGATCGTCGAGCACGACCGTGGTGCGGGGCGGTGGTGTGCACGGGCCGCAGAGAGGGCCGAGGTCCGGCAGGAAGCCGCCGTCGCAGGCCCCGCACACCAGGCGCAGGCAGGCCCGGCACTCGCCCGAAGCAGCCTGGGCTCGGCCGGTGCCGCAGAATCCGCACGCTGCGGTGAGGCAGTCGCTGGTGTGCCGGCCGGGCCGGTGCCGGTGGCAGGGGTGGTCACGCATCGTTGCCACCCCACAGCAGCCGTTGGAAGGTGGCCGGGCTGAGCGGTTCCCCGGTACGCCGTGGCGGTGTGTCGATACGCCGCCAGCCGACCGGTTCGCAGGCGAGCCAGGTGGTGTTGCTGTGGGCGGTGACGGCGACGACGTCCCCGGTCGACAGTGAACGTCGCCGTAGCAGCCGGTAGACCCCGGCGATGAGGAAGTCCTCCTCGCCGCCGGGCATCGCACGGCTGGCCCCGAGCTGGGAGAGTTCGCCGTTGAACACGTAGAACGCCCAGTCGCCGATCTGTTCCGGGCTGACGTCCGCGGGCAGCCGCCGCCAGGTGGAGATGACCTCGGTGAGGGTGTGGCACGGCTCGTACGGCGCGAAACCGCTGTCCAGGTTGTGGTAGACCTCGATGAGCCGCGGTTGCAGCAGATCCCCATGCTCGGGGACACGCTGATTGAGGTGGTGCATCCGATTCCTCCATGCGTTTGGTCGGAATCCGGGCACGCCAAAATGGCCGTGCCCGGAGGTGCGCGGATGGCGCGGTGGCCGGGCTACGGCCAGGGGGTGGTGCCGAGCAAGCGTCACAGGGTGCGTCTGCTCAACGTGCTGAACGGCACGAACCAGGTCGGCCACAGCGGGCTGGTGGGTGGGGTGCCTGGCTGTTTCGAACCGGGTAGCGGCGGCCGACCCGAGAAAACGGGTGGGCACGATGCCGTCACGGCAAGGTTCGCAGCCGAAGGCACAGATAAAGAGGGAACGTCCAGCGTATCGAGACTCACCCGGGTTGGTGCCGGGCTGTCAGGTTCGCCGACCTGGCGAAACCTGACAGCGCCGAGCCGTCGTGTCATCTCCGTTGAACGCTCGGGTTCGCCGGAACCAGCGGACTTTTACCGACACGCGAAGGTGAAGCTCCCGAGGCCTCCAGTTCCCCGTGAGGGCACTTGGGTTCGCGGAACTCGCGGAGTTTCAGCGGCGCCGTAGTACGAGGACGTCCTCGTGGGCGACCAGGTGCACCGGGATCCCGGCGGCGCGGGAGCGGCGTACCGCGATGAGACCGAACATGTTGGCCCGGTGCACGATCTGGCCTTCGCGGACGGCGGCGAGCATCGCCGCGCACCGTTGCACCGGCTCCAGGCTGGCCGCGCGTGCGGCGGTGAGCAGTTCGCCGGGCAGGTCGATCAGGTCGTCGCGGTGACGGCGGACCGGACGGCACGTGATCACCACGATGCCGCCGGGCCGCAACAGCCGGTGGCAGGCGGTCAGGATCTGGGTGAAACCGTCGAGCAGCCGTGTCCATCCGGCGTAGGCGAGGTTGCCCTGCCGCCGGTCGCCGTACAGATGGTCGCGTTTGGTGACCCTCGCACCGGTTGCCCGGACCAGGCCGTGGGTTCCCCGGCCGTAGGGCGGTGAGGTGAGCACAAGCCCGACCCGGCCGACCGCGGCCGCGGGTACCAGGCTGAGCAGGTCGGTGGCGTCGCCGGTGAACACCGTCGCGGTGCCGGCGGCGCCCTGGCGTACGGCCAGGTCGATGTTGGCGGCCGCCAGCCGGGTGAACCGGGGCTCGATGTCGACGCCGATGGCCCGGCGGCCGAGGTGCATGGCCTCGACCAGGGTGGTGCCGGACCCGCACATCGGGTCGAACACCAGATCCCCGGGAGCGGTGAACGAGTTGATCGCGTGCGCGGCCAGGTGTGGCAGCATCTTGCCGGGATGGCTGGAGGTCTCCGGGACGTACCGGCCCCGTCGTTGGTCGCGGGCGGGCTGCTGGCAGGTCAGCCAGACCGAGGTGATCGGTAGCATGTCGTGCGGCATCACTACCTCCCTTCGCCGGTGCTGCGGGTGAAGATCAGCACGTCGGTGTGGATGTCGAGCTGGGCGGCCGAACCGGGCCGGGGTGTGCGGTCGGAACCGACGACGTGCTGCAGATAGGCCAGCCCTGCCTGCTTCGCGGCGATGACCACGTCGACCGGCGCCACGAGATCGCGGTGCGGCAGCAGCACCGCCACACAACCGCCCGGCAGCAAACGGTCGCGGCAGCGGCCGAAGAACCCGACAGGGCTGCCGGTCTCGTCGGCCGGCCAGCCGGTGACGATCAGGGCCGCCGCCTCGGCACCCCAGCCGACGACACGGGCGTCCTGCAGATGGCTGCGGCGGTGAGCGTTGATGATCGCGCGGGCCAGGTGCGGCCCCCTGGCCAGGTCGACGACCAGGTCGCACGGGTGGGTGAGGTTGTGGACCAGGCGTACGCCCATCGCGGTGGACATGGTGTCGCCCCGGCGCGGGGCGGGCACCGGCCACACGGTGATGGGCACGGGCGGGTCGCCGGGCACCGTCTCCCCCACGGGATCCGGTGCCGGACGGCGGTGTGCGTCGGCCATAGGCGGATAGGCCCCCGGACCGGCGCGGCGTACTGACGATCCCCAGTACGCGACTGTCAGGCCGATCGAACCCGCCCCCGACCTGACAGCACCCGTCAACGGCTAGTGTCCCGTCTCAGTGAACTTGCGCGTGTCGCAATGAAGTTGCTCCGACCCGGCGGTTTGTCTCACTACGGTTGCCCCGGCCTGTTGTGGGGAGGG
>NZ_JBFAMR010000144.1:0-9195 GCF_040656595.1 Actinoplanes sp. NPDC049802 | reverse complement strand
GCATCGTCGGGATCGGGGCGAGCGGAGGCCTGCGGCCCGAGGCCACGGCGATCGTGCGCCGGCTCGCCAGACGCTCCGAGACAGCGCCCACGACCAGCCGAACAAGATCGACTACAGCGCATGGTCACTTGCGAACGGGCACGCCGATGGTGCGGTCGGCAGGACTCCACGGCGGGTTCGTCCGGGCGTACCGGAAAACGGCGGGTTCGTCCGGGCGTACCGGAAATGGGTTTTCAGAGAAGCAGTGACAGGAGCATGACGCATGCGAAACCGACCACCGAGATGATGGTCTCCATGACCGACCAGGTCTTGATGGTCTGGCCGACGGTCATGCCGAAGTACTCCTTGACCATCCAGAAGCCGGCGTCGTTGACGTGCGAGAAGAACAGTGAGCCGGCACCGATGGCGAGGGCCAGCAGCGAGACCTCGGTACGGTCGAGGGTGGTGGCGAGCGGGGCCACGATGCCGGCCGCGGTGATCGTGGCGACCGTGGCGGAGCCGGTTGCCACACGGATGCCGACGGCCACCAGGAAGCCCAGCAGAAGGGCGTTGATGTTGGCGTCCCGGGCGGCGTCGGCGATCACGCTGCCGACGCCGACGTCCACCAGCACCTGTTTGAAGCCGCCGCCCGCCGCGACGATCAGCAGGATCCCGGCGATCGGCGGGAGCGCGCCGCCGAGCACCGCCGACGTCTCCTTGCGGTCGAAGCCGGCGCGTTTGCCGAGGGCCCACATGGCGACGAAGACCCCGGCGAGCAGCGCGACGACCGGTTCGCCGATGACTTCGAGGGTGTCGCGGAGAGCGCTGCCCTCGGGGAGGACGAGTTCGGCGATGCCGCGGGCCAGCATCAGCACGACGGGCAGCAGAACGGTCAGGACGGCCGCCCAGAATCCGGGGTTGCGGCGTGGGCCGACCTGTTCGTCGACGAGTTCGCCGGGGGCGTTCGGGTTGGTGAGATCGCCACGGTCGACGAAGTCCTGGCCGCCGGACGGGCCGGACGCGGGCCGGTCGCCGGTGGCGAGCAGCGCCGGGACCTGCAACGGGACTCGTTTGGCGATGAAGTTCCCGAAGACCGGGCCGGCGATGATCACCGTGGGGACCGCGCAGATCAGACCGAGCAGCAGGGTGAGGCCCAGGTCGGCCTGGAGGGTCTCGATGGCGACGAGCGGTCCGGGGTGCGGCGGCACGAGACCGTGCAGCACCGACAGCCCGGCCAGGGCGGGGATTCCCAGGCGGAGCAGTCCCACATCGGTACGCCGTGCGGCGAGCAACACGATCGGCACCAGGAGCACCACGCCGACCTCGAAGAACAGCGGCAGGCCGATCAGCGCGGCGACACCGGCCATGGCCCACGGCAGCGCGGCCCCGGAGACGCCGTTGACGATCCGGTTCACGATGCCGTCGGCGCCGCCGGACTCGGCGAGCAGCGCCCCGATCATCGAGCCGAGCGCGATCAGCACGCCCACGCCGCCGGCCGTGCTGCCGAGCCCGGCGGTGAACGAGTCGACCACCGCCTCCGGGGCGGCGCCCGCGGCCAGGCCGAGGACGCCGGCGCTGGAGATCAGGGCCAGGAACGGGTGCCATTTCGCCCACGCGATCAGCAGGACGACGGCTGCGATGCCGAGCACCGCGGCGAGAACGAGTTGCGTGGTCCCGGCGTCGGTGATCGCCTCGGCAGCGATGGTCGTCGTCATGGGGCGGCTCTACCCCATCGAAACCTGTTTCAATCCCACGCTACGGGTCAGCTCGTCACCGAGGATTTCGGCGTCCCCGCGGGCGACGGCGTCGAGGGCCAGTCTCGCGACGGCGGCCGGGTCGGTCTTGCGGTCGGCGGGGACTTCGGCGGCCATGTCGGTGTCCATGTAGGCGACGTGCAGACCGGTGACGGTGACGCCACGCGGGGCCAGCTCCTCCCGGGTGGCGTTGGTGAGGGCCCAGGCCGCGGCCTTCGACGCCGAGTACGACCCCGCGGCGGCCGGGTGCAGCCAGGACAGGATGGACAGCACGTTGAGGACCGCGCCGCCGCCGTTGGCCTCGACGACCGGGGCGAAGGCGCGGGTGACGGCGAGAGTGCCGAAGTAGTTGACCTCCATGTCCCGGCGGATGCCGGCCAGGTCGCCCTCCAGGAGGCCGGCGGCGGCGGTGACCCCGGCGTTGTTGATCAGAAGGGTGGCGTCGGCGGCGGTCTTGGCGGCCCGGGCCACCGACTCGGGGTCGGTGACGTCGAGCTGGAGCGGGACGGCGCCGGGAAGGTCGACGCTGTCGGCGTCACGGGCGGCGGCGTAGACCTTGGCACCGCGTTCGAGCAGTTGGGCGGCGAGGTGACGGCCGAATCCGCGGTTGGCTCCGGTGACCACGGCTACTGCGCTGGTGAGTTCCATGCGGCTTAGATTACGGCCATCATCTAACTCCCCACCAGGTGATAGATGACACTCCTCATCTATAGTTGGCGGAATGGGACGGGTGTCGCAGGCGCAGGCCGCCGAGAACAGGGAACGGATCGTCGCCACGGCGGCACGGCTGTTCCGGGAGCGCGGGATCGCCGGAGTGAGCGTGGCCGACGTGATGGGCGAGGCGGGACTCACGCACGGCGGGTTCTACAAGCACTTCGCGTCCAAGGACGCGCTGGTCGCGGAAGCGGTGGCACGTGCCTTCGCCGACCAGGCCGCCGCGTCCGGGGCCACTGGCGAGCCGGGCGGACGGGCCGCCTTCCTCGACGGCTACCTCTCCCCCACCCACCGCGACGACCCCGGCGCAGGCTGCCCCACCGCCGGATTCGGCGGGGACGTCGCCCGCTCCGGGGGCGGGGACGCGGCGCGGTACGCGTACGCCAAAGGGGTTGAGGGTTTCGCCCGGCGTCTCGGCTCCGACGGCGAACCGGATCTCGCGGCCCTGAGCACGATGGTCGGGGCCTTGATACTCGCTCGCGCCACGGCCGGAACCGCGCTGTCCGACCGGATTCTGGCCGCAGCCCGCGAATCGCTCGGCTCTCGGGCCGCGACCGGTCCGAGGATCACCGGCGGGACGGGCCGATCAGCCGGGGCGGCGGATCCACCGCCGCCGGCGCAGCCAGGGCGCTGACCGGCGCCGTCGGGAAGGCGGCCGGGTCGTGCGGATCGGCGCACTCGGCGTGGGAGCGGGTGGAGCCGGACCGGCCGGGCCCCGATCAGGTCGCCGTTCTGCTGCGGGCCCGGCCACGCGGGCCGAACCGACCGCTCAGGCCCGCCGAGGCGAGGGTGCGGTCAGCCGAGGGGCAGGCCGGCCTCCAGCAGGGCCAGGGCCTGCTGGACGCGGTCGAAGTCGTCCGGCTGCACCCCGTCGTCCTGGTAGCCGATCGGCAGCACCGCCAGGATCGCGCCGACGGCGGCGCCCGAGATCACCCGGGCGGAGAAGTCGCCGGGCGGGAGGCCGGCGCGTTCCGCGATCACCCCGGCCATCAGGTCGATGGCCTCGGTCATCTGGTGCAGCACCCGGACCCGCAACTCGGGCACGCCGAGGACCAACCGCTGCCGGCGCCGCTCCAGCTCCCAGGCCTCCGGGCTCAGGTTGTCGAACACCTCGCGCATGGCCAGCCGGAGCGCCGCGACCGGCGCGACCCCGGCGGGCTGCGCACGGATCGCGGCGGCCACCACGGCGTCGACGTCGTCGACCAGGACGACGTCCTCCTTGCTCGGGAAGTACCGGAAGAAGGTGCTCGGCGAGACCTCGGCGGCGTCGGCGATCTGGTCCACGGTGGTCGCCGCGAACCCCTGCTCCTCGAACAACCGCAAGGCGTGGTCGCGGATCGCGGCCCGGGTCTTCGCCTTCTTGCGCTCGCGGAGACCGGCGGGCACGCCGGCCGAGGTCGCTGTCATACCCCCGATTCTGCCAGCACCGTCGACGGCGCCGTCCGCGCCGGAAGCAGCACCAGCGCGAGCGCCACCCCCACCGCCGCCACCCCGGCCGCGACGAACAGGGCCGCCGCCGTGCCGTCGGTGAAGGCGTCGCGCACCGCGCCGAGCAGCGCCGGATCGCCGAGCCGGCCGGCGACCGCGACCCCGGCGGCCGCGCTGTCGCGGGCCTCGTCCGGGACGGCCGCGGGCAGCGCGTCCCGGTAGGCGGTGTTCATCGCCATGCCGAGCACGGCGACCCCGATCGCGCTGCCGACCTGCCGCAGCGACTGGA
Source organism: Actinoplanes sp. NPDC049802 (assembly GCF_040656595.1). NCBI lineage: Bacteria > Bacillati > Actinomycetota > Actinomycetes > Micromonosporales > Micromonosporaceae > Actinoplanes > Actinoplanes sp. NPDC049802. The sequence continues at coordinate 5,031 of NZ_JBFAMR010000144.1, read as the reverse complement.
CCATGGCGTTGCCGACGCCGCTGCGTTCCGGGGTGAGCGCGCCGAGCGCGGCGTTCATGGCCGGCGGCATGGACAGGCCGAGGCCGACACCGGCCGCGGTGATCCACGCGCCGAACAGGGTGTAGCCGAGCACGGCCCCGGCCGCCAGCGACGCGGCGATCACCGCTAGACCGGTCGCGATCAGGGTGCGGGCGCCGATCCGGGCGGTGAGGGTGTCGGCGATCCGGGCGCCGGCGATCAGGCCGGCGATGATCGGGAGCAGCCGCAGCCCGGTGCCGAACGCGTCGTGCCCGCCGACCGCCTGGAACAGCTGCGGCAGGGCGAACAGCAGGCCGAAGAACGCGAACCCGGCCAGCGTGGCGAGGACGGTGCCGCCGGTGAACGCCCGGTTCCGGAACAGTTCGAGGTCGATCAGCGGGGCGGCGGCCCGCCGTTGCCAGAGGACCAGCGCGCCGAGCGCGAACACGCCGAAGGCGATGGTCACCAGGGCGCGCGGGTCGCTCCAGCCGCGTTCGCCGGCCCCGATGATCCCGTACGTGAGCGCGACCAGCCCGGACGCCGACAGCACCACGCCCAGCCAGTCGAAGCGGCGTTCCCGGTCGCCGTGCGACTCCGGGATCAGGGTGGCGACGGCGACCAGCCCGAGCGCCACCAGCGGCAGGTTGATCAGGAAGACCGAGCCCCAGTGGAAGTGGTCGAGCAGCCAGCCGCCGAGCAGCGGGCCGAGCGGCACGCCGAGCGCGTTGGCGGTGACCCACAGGGACAGGGCGCGGGGCCGTTCCTCCTCGTCGAACAGCACGGTGAGCACGGCCCCCATCAACGCCAGGATCACCGCGGAGCCGAGCCCGAGGGCGGCGCGGGCGGCGATGAGCTGGCCGGTGGTGTCGGCGTGGGCACAGGCGGCGGACGCGGCGCCGAACAGCGCGAGGGCGATCAGCAGCAGGCGCCGGCGCCCGTACCGGTCGCCGAGCATCCCGGCCGGGAGCAGCGCGGCGGCCAGGACCAGCAGGTAGGAGGTGGTGAACCACTGGAGGTCGCCGGTGGTGGCGCCGAGATCCTGGGCCAGGGTGGGCAGCGCGACGCTGAGCACCGTGCTGTCCAGGCCGATGGCGAGCGTGCAGAGGGCGAGGGCGATCAGGGCGTACCAGCGCCTCGCGAAAACGGTAGTAGCCATGAATTGACAGTAACTCTCAAAAACAAGCGTCTTCCATTTTGCTGTGGACGGGCACAGCTACGGCGTGCCGACCTGCGGTGGTTGCGAGTCTGTGTCACGATCTTGGACGGCGACGCACCAGGCGGAGGGGCTCCGATGAAGAAGGTTCTGGGCTGGTCCCTGTTGTTCCTGCTCGTCTTCTGGATCGGCACCAGCCCCGGCCCAGCCGCCGACGTGGCCCGCAGCCTCGGGCAGGGCGTGGCCGACATCTTCTCCAACATCGGCACGTTCTTCGTCGAACTGTCCGACGGCTGACGTGCGGATCCTCTGCGTGGGCCTGGCCACGGTCGACCTCGTGCAGCGGGTGACCCGGATGCCGGGCGTCAACGAGAAGGTGCAGTCCGCGTCGGTGGACGTGGCGGCCGGTGGGCCCGCGGCCAACGCGGCGGTCACCGCGGCCGCCCTCGGCGCCGACGTCACCCTGGTCAGCGTGGTCGGGGCGCATCCGCTCGGCGACCTGGTGCGGGCCGACCTCGCCGCACACGGCGTCACCCTGATCGACGCCGCGCCCGCGTCGGATCAGCCGCCGCCGGTCTCCGCCGTCACGGTGCTCGACGCGAGCGGGGAACGGACCATCGTCAGCCACAACGCCGGCTCGCGCGCGGTGCCCGTACCGGAGAGGGGTTTGCCGGACGCGGACCTGACGCTCGTCGACGGGCATCATCCCGCGCTGGCGATGGCAGCGGCGCGGGCGGCGCGGCGCCTGCTGGTGGACGCCGGAAGCTGGCGGCCGGTCTTCGCCGAGATCTTTCCGCACGCCGAGGTGGTGGCCTGCTCCGGCGACTTCCGGCACCCGGGGGCCGCCGGTCCCGGCGACGCGGCGACCGCCGCGGCCGTCGCCGCGCCCCACGTGGTGATCACCCACGGTGACGAGCCGGTGAGCTGGTTCAGCGCGGGCACGTCCGGGCTCGTTCCGGTGCCGCGCGTCACCGCGGTCGACACGTCCGGCGCCGGCGACGCGTTCCACGGCGCACTCGCCATCGCCCTCACCCATGGTGACGATCTTCAAACCGCGATCCGGTACGCGTCCCGCGTGGCCGCCACCCGCGTCGTGCACGCCGGACCGCGCGCCTGGCTGTCACACCTGCGGTGAGGTCCCGCCCGCCGAACCTGCCGGCGGGCGGGAACCGGAGGATCAGACCGTCTGCGCGAGCCGGTCGGCGAGCAGCTTGGCGAACCGGGCCGGATCGTCCAGGTCGCCGCCCTCGGCGAGCAGCGCCGTGCCGTACAGCAGCTCGGCGGTGTCCGGCAGGGCCGGGTCCCCGGCGTTGCGCTCGTGCGCCGCTCGCAGCCCGGCGACCAGCGGATGGTCCGGGTTGAGCTCGAGGATCCGCTTCACCCGCGGCCCCTCCTGGCCCATCGCCCGGTACATCTTCTCCAGCGCCGGGGTGATGTCGTCGGCGTCGCTGACCAGGCAGGCCGCCGAGGTGGTCAGCCGGTGCGACAGCCGCACCTCCTTGACCCGCTCGTCCAGCTTCTCGGTGAGGAAGCCCATCAGCGGCCCGAAGTCGCCCTCCGGCTGCTTCTGCTCCTCGTCCTTCTTCAGGTCCACCGTGCCACGGGCGATCGACCGCAGCTTCCTGCCGTCGAACTCGGGCACCACGTCGACCCACACCTCGTCGACCGGGTCGGTGAGGATCAGCACCTCGTAGCCCTCCGCCTGGAAGGCCTCCATGTGCGGCGAGTTCTCCACCTGGGAACGGCTCTCACCGGTCAGGAAGTAGATCTCCTCCTGGCCCTCCTTCATCCGCTCCACGTAGGCGGCCAGCGTCGTCGGCTCACTGCCGTGGGTGGTGGCGAACGACGCGATCTCCAGGATCGGCTTGTGGTTGTCCGGCTCGGCGAGCAGGCCCTCCTTGACCGCCCGGCCGAACTCGCGCCAGAACGTCGCGTACTTCTCCGGGTTGCCCGTCATCAGGTCCTTGATCGTGGACAGGACCTTCTTGACCAGGCGGCGCCGGATCATCTGGATGTGCCGGTCCTGCTGCAGGATCTCGCGGGAGATGTTCAGCGACAGGTCGGCCGCGTCCACGACACCCTTGACGAAACGCAGGTAGTCGGGGATCAGCTCCTTGCTGTCGTCCATGATGAAGACGCGCTTGACATAGAGCTGGAGGCCGCGGCGGGCGTCCCGCTGGAACAGGTCGTGCGGGGCCCGCGACGGGATGAAGAGCAGCGCCTCGTACTCGAAGGTGCCCTCCGCCTTCATGTTGATGATCTCGAGCGGGTCGGTCCAGTCGTGGCTGATGTGCCGGTAGAACTGGTGGTACTCCTCGTCGGTGACCTCGCTGCGCGGCCGGGCCCACAGCGCCTTCATCGAGTTGAGGGTCTCGTCACCCTTCCTGATCGGGAAGGAGATGAAGTCCGAGTACCGCTTGACGATCTCCTTGATCTTCCACTCGTCGGTGTAGTCGTAGAGCGCGTCGTCCTCGTCCTTCGGGCGCAGGTGCAGTGTGATCGTGGTGCCGACCGGCGCGTCCGGCGCGTCGTCGATCGTGTAGGTGCCCTCGCCCGCCGACTCCCAGCGCGTGCCGTGGCCCTCGGTGCCCGCCTTCCGCGTCACCAGCGTGACCCGGTCCGCGACCATGAACGTCGAGTAGAAACCGACGCCGAACTGGCCGATCAGCTCGGGGCTCTCCTTGGCCTCCTTGAGCTTGCCCAGCAGTTCCGCGGTGCCCGACTTGGCGATCGTGCCGATCAGCTCGACGACCTCCTCGCGGGTCATGCCGATGCCGTTGTCCCGCACCGTCAAAGTCCGCGCCTCGGGGTCGGACTCGATCTCGATGTGCAGGTCGGAGGTGTCCGCCTCGAGGCCGTCCTGCAACTTGGCCAGGCGCAGCTTGTCCAGCGCGTCCGAGGCGTTCGAGATCAGCTCGCGCAGGAAGATGTCCTTGTTCGAATAGATCGAATGGACCATCAGCTGCAGCAGCTGCCGCGCCTCTGCCTGGAACTCCAACGTCTCCATCGTCACCCGTTTCCGTCATGTCCGGTGGTTCACCACGATCGTAGGACGCTCGTCCGGCGTCCCCTCAACCCGCCGACGAATTCCGGGAACCGAAACGCCGCCGCGGCCATAAGGAGGATGTGAACGACATGACGGACGACGGCGAACTGTGGCGGCGGGCCGCGCACGGTGAGCCCGACTGCTTCGGTGTGCTCTTCGAACGGCACGCCGAGGCGGTCCGCTCCTTCTGCGCCCGCCGCACCGGATCCCTCGACGCGGCCGACGACCTGGTCTCGGTGGTCTTCCTGGAGGCCTGGCGCCGCCGCGCCGACGTCGAACTGGTCGACGGCACGGCGCTGCCCTGGCTGTACGGCATCGCCCGCCGCACCGTCCAGCACCGCTGGCGCACCGTGCTGCGGCACCGTCGGGCACTGTCCCTGCTGCCGCCACCACCGCCCGCCCCCGACCACGCCGACGAGGTCGCCGCGCGCCTCGACGACGAGCGCCACCTGGCCGCCGTCCGGCAGGCCCTGGACCGGCTCCGACCCGCCGAACGCGACGTGCTGATCCTCTGCGCCTGGCAGGGCCTCGGCTACGCGGCCGCCGCCGTCGCGCTGGGCGTGCCCGTCGGGACGGTCCGGTCGCGGCTGTCCCGGGCCCGCGCCCGCCTGGAGACCGTCACCGCGCCGATCCCGCCGATCCCGCTGAAGGAGCCGTCTTAACGATCCCCACGGATAAATCCGGGGGATTTCCCTCCGGGGACTTGCCCTGGATTTCCGGCTCGGACTGCATCTGATCCACCGTCGCGGAGGGAGGCGATCTGATGTCTGACGTCGTCGGCACTGGCACGGTCGCGTTCAGCCGTGGCGAGGAT
>NZ_JBFAMR010000143.1:0-9743 GCF_040656595.1 Actinoplanes sp. NPDC049802 | reverse complement strand
CGTCCGCAGCCAACGACAACAACGCTGGGGCCGACCCCGACTCAAGGCCGCCTGAACCTCAGACCCGGCAAACGTTCATGGACAACGCACTAGCGGCCGGGGGCAGACGAATCCGACGACGATGGAGTGTTCTGATGACGTCCAGGCTCAACCCCTACCTCGCGTTCAACGGAAACGCGCGTGAGGCCATCGAGTTCTATCAGTCGATCTTCGGTGGCGACCTGTCGATCAGCACGTTCGGTGAGTTCGGCGCACCCGATCCGGCTATCGCCGGCCAGGTGATGCATGCTCGGCTCGACACACCGCAGGGCTACACGCTCATGGTGTCCGACACACCTCCGGGCATGAGCCACAGTCCGGGAGACAACATCACTGTCAGCCTCAGCGGCGACGACGGTGACGAGTTGCGCAAGGCCTGGGAGGCGCTGTCGGCCGGTGGCACGATCAGCGTGCCGCTGGAGAAGCAGATGTGGGGTGACGAGTTCGGGCAGCTCGTCGACCGGTTCGGCATCCCATGGATGGTCAACATCGCCCAGCCCCAGTGACGGCACCGCGGGCGGCCCCGAGCCGCCCGCGGCCAGTCGTCAGGCGGCCGTCGCCAGGACCTCACGAATCGGCTGGAGGGCGGCAAGCGCCTTGGGCAGGCCGTCCTCCCACACCTCGGCCCACTCCGAGTCGTCGCCGGCCACCCGGTCCAGGGCTCGCAGCGCGAGGGCGGGCAGATCGTCCGGCAGGTCGAGCTCGCCGCCCTCAGTGAGGAAGTCCGGGGCGTAGGGGGCAGCCAGAGGCGTGCCGCCGGGCAGCGCCGAGGCGATCACCGCGGCCGCGGCGATGGCCTGGCAGCCGGCGTCGATCTCCAGGTATTCGTTCTCGTGCAGGACCTCCTCGAGGGTCTCCCGGATGAAGGCGGCGCGCTTTGCCGGGAGGGTCTCGTGCAGGTCGCCGCTCCAGTCGGCGGCGTCGTCGTTGTCGAACGGCCCGAAGTCCCAGGCGCCCATCGATGTCCTCCCGGTGTGGTTCGTGACGTCATGCTCCGCAGATGATCACATGATCTGCCGGTGACTCCGATCATGACAGTACGACGTCACGCTGAGTGAGTATTGAGGTGTCTGCCCGCACTCCGTGTCACTCTTCCGGCAAGGATCTTGAAGGGGTGTCCTGGATAGTGCGACGGGACGGTGTTCGCCCTGTTCGGAGGGGGTGAGGTGGGCATCCGCAGCTGGTGGACCCACGGGTTGATGACCAATCCTCGACCGGGAGTCCACTGTGGTGACGGGCACGTGCCGCATTCCTGAGGGTCACTGTGTGATCACTGTGCTGCTTGCGCTCCCGGAGGCCGCGGCCACGTCCGGGCCGTGCCCGTCATCCCGCGGCCGCCGCGGGCCTGCGCCCGCGTCCGGGCCGTGCCCGCGTCCGGGCCGTGCCCGCGTCCGGGCCGTGCCCGCGTCCGGGCCGTGCCCGCGTCCGGGCCGTGCCCGCGTCCGGGCCGTGCCCGCGTCCGGACCGCGGGTGCCGGATGGGGGCCTCAGTCGTCGAATGGGTTGGGTTCCTCGTCGAACAGGTCATACTCGGCGAAGCCGGAGTCGGGCTCGGGCTCCGCACCGTTGTGGAGCCCGGCGGACTTCCCGGCTTCGGCTCCGGGACCGGGACCGGCCTCGAGCCGGGTGACCGGCTGCCGCGGCGGCCGAGCGGCCGGCAAGGCGCCGGCGGTGGAAGGCGGGATCTCGTCCGCGGCCGGGCCGTCGGGGAGAGTCTCTCCGCGGACCGTGGCCAGCACCTGATCGCCGAACTTGGTGAGTTTGCTCTGGCCGACCCCGCTCACCGTGCCGAGCTGGTCCAGCGAGGTGGGCGCCAGCGCCGCGATGGCCCGCAACGTGGCATCGTGGAAGATCACATAAGCCGGGACGCCCTGCTCCTTGGCGGTGGCACCCCGCCAGGCACGGAGCCGCTCGAAGAGGCCGGCCGCCTCACCGGACAGGTCGACGGGCGGCGCGGCGGCCCGGCCTCCACCGCCGGCGGAGGACGACGACCGCCGGGACGCGCGGGGGACCGCTGCCTCCCGGCGCATCAGCAGTTTCCGCTCCCCACGCAGGACCTCCCCGCTGCGCGCCGTCAGCGCGATAGTCTGGTGTGCCGGCTCGACGGCCAGGAAGTCCCCGGCCAGCAGCTGCCGCACCACGTTGCGCCACTCGACCTCGCTGAGGTCGGCGCCGATGCCGAAGACGGTCAGCTCGTCGTGGCGGAACCGGCTCGCCTTGTCGGTGCGCTTGCCCAGCAGGATGTCGATGCTCTGCTGCGCCCCGAACCGCTGCCCCCGCTCCTTGTGCAGCCGGAACACCGTGGACAGCAGTTTCTGCGCGGGCACCGTGCCGTCCCACGACTCCGGCGGCGTCAGACAGTTGTCGCAGTTGCCGCACGCGTTCGCGGCGGACTGCCCGAAGTACTGCAGGATCTGCTCGCGGCGGCAGGTGACGCTCTCGCACAGCGCCAGCATGGCCTCCAGATGACGGGCGGCGTTGCGCCGGAACGCCACGTCGCCCTCGGAGCCCTCGATCATGCGGCGCTGCTGCATCACGTCCTGCAGCCCATACGCCAGCCAGGCCGTCGACGGCAGCCCGTCACGCCCGGCGCGCCCGGTCTCCTGGTAATACCCCTCCAGGGACTTCGGCAGATCCAGATGGGCGACGAAGCGGACATCAGGCTTGTCGATGCCCATGCCGAAGGCGATGGTCGCGACCATGACCAGCCCGTCCTCGCGGAGGAAACGGGACTGGTTCTCGAAGCGGGTCCGCGCGTCCAGGCCCGCGTGGTACGGCAGCGCGGGAATCCCGTTCCGGGAGAGGAACTCGGCGTGCCTCTCCACCGAGGCGCGGGACAGGCAGTAGACGATCCCGGAGTCGCCGGCGTGCTCGGTGCGCAGCAGGTCGAGCAGTTGCCGGGACGGGTTGTTCTTCGGAACGATCCGGTACTGGATGTTGGGCCGGTCGAAGCTGGCGGTGAAGTGCCGCGCGCCGGTCAGCTGGAGCCGCTCGGCGATCTCGTCACGGGTGGCCGGGGTGGCGGTGGCGGTGAGCGCGATGCGGGGCACGTCCGGCCAGCGCTCGTGCAGCATCGACAGGGCCAGGTAGTCGGGCCGGAAGTCGTGCCCCCACTGCGCCACGCAGTGCGCCTCGTCGATCGCGAACAGCGAGATCCTGCCCCGGTCGAGCAGCCGCTGCACCCCGGCCGTGCCCAGGCCCTCGGGCGCCACGTAGAGCAGGTCGAGCTCGCCGGCCACGAACTCGGCCTCGACGAGGCGCCGCTCGTCCAGATCCTGCGACGAGTTCAGGAAGTTCGCCCGGACGCCGAGGGTGCGCAGCGCGTCGACCTGGTCCTGCATGAGCGCGATCAGCGGCGAGACGACCACGCCGGTGCCGGGCCGGACCAGGGCCGGGATCTGGTAGCACAGCGACTTGCCGCCGCCGGTCGGCATCAGCACCAGGGCGTCGCCGCCGTCGATGACGTGCTCGACGACGTCGCCCTGCTGCCCGCGGAACGACGGGTAGCCGAAGACCCGGTTGAGGGCGTCGGTGGCGCTGGACACGGAAAGCGAGGGGGCCGAAGTCACCCCGCGAAGTCTAGAGAGCCGAACGGATGATCGGATTCACCCTGTGGATGACGGGAGACCGACCAGGTCGAGAATCCGCCGGGCCGGGGAACCGGCGGCCGCGACCAGGGTCAGCGGCGCCTTGTCGCCGTGGTGGTTCGCGGCGACCTGATGCAGCGCGGACACCCCGGCGCTGGCCAGATGGCTGACCCCGGTCAGGTCGACGGTCATCGGCACGGTGCCGCCCCGGCTGCGGCGCAACAACTCCTGGAGCACGTGGGCGGCCGTCGCCGCGTCCACGGGACCGTCCAGGCGTACCCGGGCCTCGTCGTCTCCGGGCAGTTCGGTGACGGTGAGCTCGGTGGCCCGGGGCGCGGCGTCGGCCGTCGCGTCGAAGCGGGCCAGCAGCCGGGCCGGGCGGACCAGCGGATGCCGGATGGTGGCGACCGTGCCGCCGGCGCCCGGCTCGACCCGCAGACTCTGCACGAGCTGGGCGGTGAGCGCCAGACCCCGGCCGCGGGTGGGCTGCCGCTGCGGCACCCGCCAGCCGCCGTGGTCGGTGACGGTGGCGTGTACCGTGCCGGTCCGGTCCAGCTCGGCGCGGATCTCGATGACGTCACGGCCGAAGTCGCCGCCGAACGCGTGCTCGATCGCGTTGGTGGCCAGCTCCCCGACGGCGTGCTGAAGGGCGAAGACGTCGGGCTCGGCCGCGCCGACCGCGGCCAGCCAGCCGGCCAGCCGGGTCCGGGCGCCGCTCAGCGCCGCCGGCTCCGCGGGCACGTCGAGGACCAGTTCCGGTACGGCCGGAATCCGCTGTGCCGCCAGCAGCGTGATGTCGTCGGCGTGCCCACCGGTCCGGACGAGCAGCTCCAGCGTCTGGGTGCAGACCCGTTCGGCGGCGGTCGACGGGTCCCGCAGCGCCCGCCCGGCAGCCGCGTCCGTCGCCACCTGCGCCAGCTCGACGGCGCTGTCCAGGGTGCCGTCGCGCCCACCGCCGGGCCGTTCCAGGATGCCGTCGGTGTAGAGCAGCAGCACGTCCCCTTCGGCGAGCCGTCCGGTGTGCACCGGGAAGGTCCCGCCGGTGCCGAGCGGCGTGCCCCGGGTGCCGGGCAGGTAGTGTGCGTCGCCGTCGGCGGGAATCAGCAGCGGCGCCGGATGGCCGGCCGTGCAGTAGGACAGTTCACCGCTGCCCGGGTCGAAGACGGCCAGGCACACGGTGGACGCGTACGCCGCCCGCACCCGTACGGCGAGCCGGTCGGCGGAGGCCAGCGCCTCCTCGATGCCGGCCCCGGCGTCGAGCCGCTCCTGCAGGACGGCCCGCAGTTGGCCCATCACCCCGGATGCGGTGACCCCGTGCCCGACGACGTCGCCGACGACCAGCGCGATCCGCCCGTCCGGCTGGGCGATCGCGTCGAACCAGTCACCGCCGGCCGCCGTCTCCGCGTCGGCGAGCAGATAGCTGGCCGCCACCTGCAGCCCCGGTAGCACCGGCAGCCCGGACGGCAGCAGCTCCCGTTGCAGGGCGTTCACCACGTCGCGGCTCTCCTCGTAGCGGCGGCGCAACCGGTCCGCCTCGGCCTCGGCGGCCAGCCGGGTACGCGCCAGCTCGGTGACGTCGAACCCGGCCCCGATGACGCCGCGCCGTTCGCCGTCCGCGCCGAGCCACGGCACGATCGTGAACGTCGCGAACATCTCCAGCACCGACCCGTCGGGCTGGTCGATGTGGGTGCGCCACTGTCGCCCGCTGACCGGCTCCCCGGTCCGGTACACCTCGTAGTACGCGTCCACATACTGCTGGCCGGCCAGATCGGCGATGACCTCGCGGATCGGCCGGCCCAGGATGTCGCGGCCGGGGAGCACGGCCCGGGTGGCCGCGTTGCACGCGACCAGCAGAAGGTCCGGCCCCTCGCACACGGCGACGATGAACGGCAGCTGATCGACAGCGGCCATCATCGCGTCGAGTTCACCGGCCCCCGGTATGTCCACGCTCGTCACCATGCCATCGTGCCGGACCCGCCGCTAGAAGGCGCCGAACGTCACTCGGCCAGGGGCAGATCGATGGTGTGGGCGGTGTGTGACGCCTTGACGCTCAGGTATCGGACGTTGGCGGCGGAGAGGTGTACGCCGGTCGGTATCCGCTGGGTGACGTCGATGCCCAGATCGGCGAGCTGGCCGGCCTTGTCGGGGTTGTTGCTCAGCAGCCGCACCCGGTCCACACCGAGCGCCAGCAGCATCTGCGCCGCCGCCGTGTAGTCACGCTCGTCCTCGCCGCGTCCCAGCGCCACGTTCGCCTGGTACGTGTCGAGGCCGTCGTCCTGCAGGGCGTACGCGTCGAGTTTCGCGTACAGGCCGATGCCGCGGCCCTCCTGTCGAAGGTAGAGCAGAAATCCGCCCTGCTCGGCGATCCGCTCGACCGCCTCGCGCAGCTGCGGGCCGCAGTCGCAGCGCTGGCTGCCGAAGACGTCCCCGGTGAGGCACTCGCTGTGCGGCCGGACCAGCGGCGCCCGGCCGCCCGCCGCCGATTTGGTCAGGGCCCGTTGCCAGTCGCCGAGACCGAGCGCGAGATGCTCCTTGCCGTCGGCCAGGCCGTCGAATGTCATCACCCGTGCGCTGGTCGCGTAGCCGTCCGGAAAACGCAGCGGCACGGTCACCTGCCGGCGGATGCTTGCCTGGGCAGCAGCGCTCATCTGCATGGCCGTGGCCTCGAACATCGGTCCTCCTCATTGGTTCCCGCCGTGCTCGGCGTCGTCAGATGCACTGCCCGGAGATCGGCCCTCGCACACAGCGGATTATGGTGAGGAACAATCCCGGGAGGCGTCATCGGTGGCTGAGCGTCCTTACACCTTGCTGAGCTGTGGCATGTCGATCGACGGCTACGTCGACGACACGACCCAGGAGCGGCTGCTCCTCTCGAACGAAGCGGATTTCGACCGGGTCGACGCGGTCCGCGCCCAGTGCGACGCGATCCTGGTCGGCGCCGGAACGATCCGGCAGGACAACCCGCGGCTGCTGGTGCGCTCCGCGGCCCGCCGGGCCGAACGGATCGCCCGAGGGGATGATCCGGACCCGGTGAAGGTCACCGTAACCGGTAGCTGCCACCTCGACCCGGCCGCGTCGTTCTTCACCACAGGCGAGTCCGCGAAGCTCGTCTACTGCGCCACGTCGGCTGTGGACGATGCCCGGAAACTGCTCGGCGACCGGGCCACCGTCGTCGACGGCGGTGACCCGGTCGACGTGCGGGTCGTCTCCGCCGACCTGGGCGCGCGCGGCGTACGGCGGCTCATGGTCGAGGGCGGCGGCCAGATGCACACCCAGTTCCTCACCGCCGGGCTCGCCGACGAGTTGCAGCTGGTGGTGGCCCCGTTCTTCGTCGGCGACTCCCGGGCGCCGCGGTTCGTCCACGACGGAGTGTTCCCGTGGAGCGCCGGCAACCGGGCCACCCTCGCCGAGGTGCGGCCGATCGGTGACGTGGTGTTGCTGCGCTACGCGCTGTCCGAGCGGTTCGGCTGACCCTGCGATCAAGCCGCGACACCGCCGGAGTAGGCGGGGCGCGCGCCCACCCGTACCGGGACTCGCCGGCCACGATCGGCCGGAAGCGGCACGATCACCGGAAGCGGCGCCATGGCCGGCGCCGAAACCACCGTCAGCGTCCGCCCGGTCATCGCCGCGACGGGCCCGGTCACCGCGGTGACGGGTGCGGTCACCGGCTGCTCGCGACGGCGCGCCACCAGCCGCAGCAGCAGGATCACCGCGCCGGGCGCCGCCGCCACGAACGCCAGGATGCCGTAGGCCACCGCGATCGTCAGACCCTGCGCCGCGCTCAGCCCGGCCGCGCCGAACGCCCACGCCATGATCCCCTCCCGCGGGCCCCAACCGCCGACGTTGACCGGCAGGCCCATCGCCAGCAACGCCAGCAGCAGCAGCGGCGCCAGCTCCAGCAGCGTCGCCGTGCTGCCCGCGGCCCGCGCCGCCACCATGAACATCGCCAGATGCCCGGTGAGCGCCGCGGCCGAGGCCAGCAGCACCGCCGGACCGTTGCGCCGCGACAGCAGACCCGCCCGGATCTCGGTCATCCCGGTCCGGGCCGCGCCGGCCGCCCGGGACCGCCCGCGCCGCAGCCGCCGCAGACCGGCGACGATCAGAACGGCGGCCACCGCGACACCCACGCTCACCGCGGCCACCCGCCCCACGTTGCCCTTCAGCAGGGTCAGGACCGGCGAGGGTACGGAGATGAGCACCGCCGCCCCCACCACCAGCAACACGACCTGTCCCGCGATGCGTTCCAGCACCACCGCCCGGACGCCGCGGCCCAGATCACCCTCGTCGCGGCCGTGCCGGACCGCGCGGCCCACGTCGCCGAGGATCCCGCCCGGCAACGCGGCGTTGAGGAACAGCGCCTGGTAGTAGTCGGCGGTCGCGTCCTTCAACGGCAGCCGCATGCCCAGGGCCCGCGCCACCAGACACCACCGCCATGCGGTCAGCACCGTGGTCGCGGCGCCGATCCCCAGCGCCGCCGCCAGCGCGCCCGTGTCGAGCACGCGCAAACCGTCCAGGAACGCGCCGGTCCCGAACCGCCACAGGACCAGCGCCAGGATCCCGGCGCCGCCCAGCAGTTTCAGCCAGGTCCAGATCGATCGCGTCACGTCCATCGTCCCCTCGTAGCTCTCGAGGACTAGTACGCCCGGCCGGTGGCCCAAGGTTCAGCTGAAGATCGCCAAAAGATCGGTGTGCCCGACGGACGCGTGCGGGAGCGCCGCGAGACGCCGCTCCACATAGTCGCCGACCGGCAGGTCAGGCCGCTGTTCCAGGGCCGCCGCGACCCAGCCGCGCAACCATTCGGCGGTCAGCGCGGGCAGCGCCGGACCCAGCCGCCACGGGCTCGGCCGGACGATCACCCGGGCCCCCGCCTTCTCGAACGCGGCCACCGCCACCTCCGGCGCGTCCGGCCCGAGCAGCCGCCGGCCGTCCTCGGCACGCCGCTGATGCGCGTTGAACGCCGCCTCGATCTCCGGGTCGAGCGGGTCGTGCGGGGCGAGCCGTACCTCCCCGTTCACCGACAGGGTGAACAGTGCCCCCACCTTCGCCCGCGCGCACACCGCGGCGAGCCGTTCCACCTCCTCGGCGGTCAGCAGGTCCAGCAGCGCCGAACAGGTCACCAGGTCCGTCTCCGCCAGGTCGGCGACGGTCAGTTCGGTGACGTCGCGGCGCTGGGTGCTGACGGTCACCGCCTCGGGCATGTCCCCGGCGGCCCGCAGCAGCAGCGCCGGATCCCGGTCCGTCATGATCCAGTGCTGCGGCAGCGGCAGCCGCGGCGCCAGCCACCGGCCCAGCGAACCGGTCCCGCAGCCCAGGTCACGCACGGTCCGTACCGGCCGGGGCAGCTCGCCGATCAGCTCGGCGGCCCGGGCGGCCGCGTCGGCCGGCTCCCGCAACGCCAGCCAGGCGGCGCTGAAGTCGCCCTCACCGTCCCCGCTGATCGTCGCCGCCGGCTCGGATGCTCGGACCCGCGGACCGGCCCCGCCGAGCGGCCCGCCCTCACTGAACGGTTCCCCTTGGCCGAGCGGTGCGCTCGTGCTGAGCGGAGTGCTGTCGCTCAACGGCCCGCCGTCACCGAGTGGCCCGCTCCCACTGATCGGCCTGCTTTCGCTGAACGGTTCCCCTTGTCGGAGCGGTGCGCCCTCACTGAACGGTTCCCCTTGGCGGAGCGGTGCGCTCGCGCTGAGTGGAGTGCTGTCGCTCAGCGGCCCGCCGTCACCGAGTGGCCCGCTCCCACTGAGCGGTCGGCTTTCGCTGAACGGTTCCCCTTGTCGGAGCGGCCCGCCCTCACTGAACGGTTCCCCTTGGCGGAGCGGTGCGCTCGTGCTGAGTGGAGTGCTGTCGCTCAACGGCCCGCCGTCACCGAGTGGCCCGCCTTCGCTGAACGTGGCGATCTCCTGATCCGTGCCGCCGTACACTGCCGTGCCGGGCGGTGTCGGCCCACTCCCGGTCTCGATCCTGCCGTGCACTTCGGTCATTTCATGCCTCCTCGGCGTCGTCGCCCGTTCCGGACGCGGTTTCGGCTGGCTGTCGGCGCTGTCTCCCGGGGTGGGAGGTCGGCGCCGAGTTGGAGTGGACCACACACCGAGCCGCCGACCCGTCCGCGCAACTGCGGGCCGGT
>NZ_JBFAMR010000142.1:0-9841 GCF_040656595.1 Actinoplanes sp. NPDC049802 | reverse complement strand
TGCGGGCCCATCCTGACGTCACAATCATGATCGTCCCGCACGGCCATCTTCATGATCGACGCGGGTCACTCAGCTATCGCGCACCAAGTCGTAAGTTGGGCGCTGTCGCCGGCTGGATCGCCTGGCATGTTGGCTCCGACGGGCCAACTCTGCACCAGCTTCGGCAGCAGTTGTTGAAGACCGTGGCGACCGAGGTTGAGGACGAACACGGTGCCTCGGCCGACAACGAGGGCGTTCGTGCACGGTTCGAGCGTCTCAACGAACTATTGGAGAAGGCTCAGGCCGGTCAGCCCGAGACATTGCCGGTACGCGAGGTTCTCAAGATCTGGGGTTTCGATGACCGCGACAGCAGTACCACGGCGACGATCCAGGCCGACCTCGACAACCACGGCCTGACGACGATTCCTGACTTCCGCGCGGTGACCCTGGATCGTCCGGTCCGTATCGACGTGGTCACCGATGCCGTCCCGGAAGCGAGCCCGGTGGCGGAGTCGGTGCCGGTGAGTGAAGGCGAGGCGACTGCCGATATCGGGCTGACGCTGGGCAACCTTCTCGAAGACCATGTGCTGTGTTGGGTGCCGCCCACCGCCACCTTCGAGCGGGCCATCACCGCGATGCAGTTGGACGACTATTCACAATTGGCGGTCCTTGACAATGGCAACCTCATCGGTGCCGTTACCTGGAAGTCTCTCGCAGAGGCCAGGCACCACAACCCAGATGCACCATTCCATACGGCGATTGACCGGCACGCCAAGGTCTTCAACTACGACCGTCGGCTTCTCGACGTGATCGCAGACCTGCGCAACGACGGCTTCATCTTCGTCCGCGACCCTGAGGGCGCTGTTTCGGGCATCATCACCAGCGCCGACGTGGTGGACAAGTACCACGAGACCGCGGCGCCGTTCTTCCTCATCGGTGAGATTGACCAAGAGTTGCGGCAGGTCGTGCAGAACCTGCTGGAGGACGGTGTCTTCGAGAAGGTCGGGATGAAGACCAAGGCGCCGGACAAGATGACGATGTACGACTACCAGGAAATCCTTGCCAATCCCGACTGCTGGGCGCACCTCGGCTGGCCCGTCTACCAAGCGTCGTTCGTGGATCGTCTCGATCAGATCCGCAAGGTTCGAAACACGGTGGCCCACTTCAACCGCGATCCGGTCAAGCCCGCCGACGTGGAGCGGCTGCGCAACTTCCTCCGGCTGCTCCGGCGGTGCACCGATTAGCTGCGGACGTGAACAAATCTGGCGTAATCGGTATTGATCAGTACCCCGATCTGGCCCGGGGTTCCCCGGGTGCGTCTCGCCCTGAGTGGTCGTCGCGCCATTTGAGTTCAGACCTCGATCGTTGCCTGTGCTTACATGCAAACTGACTTGTAAGAATCAACGGATGTCATGTTGACCTCTGTTCGATCAGAAGGTCAGGTCCGGATGGTTCCGCTGACGTTGAAAGCCCTCGTCCCATTCGGCTACGTCTTCCCGGCCGGAGTGCTCTGCCTCGGTGTGGAGGCCGCCGGCGGCTTCGAGCACCGCAAACGACCCCGACAACCAGGTCCGCGACAAGGAGACCGGCGAGGTGCAGCTCTCCGGGTACGGCAAGGAGTGGATCGCCCACCGCAAGCTCCAACGGCGCACCCGCGAGAACTACGAGGACCTGTTCCGCCTGCACATTGAGCCGATCCTCGGCCGCCTGCCCCTCGGCGCCATCAAGCCGCAGACGATCCGCTCCTGGCGCGGCAAGCTCCTGGCCGGCGGCACCACCGAACCGCAGGCCGTGAAGGCGTACTCGCTACTGCGGGCCATCCTCAATACCGCGGTCCGGGAAGACGAGATCCTGAAGTAGAACCCGTGCCGGATCCCTGGCTACGACCGGTACCACACCCCGGAGCGCCCGGTCGCCACCGTCGCCCAGGTCCTCGCGCTCGCCGAGCGAATGCCGCCCCGATACGTGGCGTTGATCACGGTCGCTGCGTTCTCGGGCCTCCGCTGGGGCGAGCTGGCCGCGCTCCGGCGGTGCGACGTCGACGGGGCGGCCGGGACCGTACGCGTACCCAGGAAGTTGGCGGCCTTGAAGTCGGGCCTGGAGTTCGGCCCGCCGAGATCGGTGGCGGGCATCCGGGTCGTCGCTCTTCCGGCAGTTGCCCGCAGGGCCCTGGTGAGCCACCTGGCCGAGTTCACCGGCAAGGACCCGGAAGCGCTGATCTTCACCGGAGACAAGGACATGCCCCTCCGGACCGGCAACTTCCGGCGGGCGGTGAAGTGGTCGAAGGCGCTGGCGGACGCGGGGATGCCGGCAGGCTTCCACTTCCATGACCTCCGGCACACCGGCAACAACATCGCGGCGGCGAGCGGCGCCAGCACCCGCGAGTTGATGCACCGGATGGGCCACGCGAGCATGCGGGCGGCCCTGATCTACCAGCACGCCACCAACGAGCGGGACCGCGAGATCGCCGACAGCATGGACAAGCGGATCACCAAGAGCGCGAAGCGCAGTAAGCCGACAGCCCGCGGCGGCAAGCCGGGCAAACGCTGCCGGGACACCGACCCGGACGCCTAATGGGCACGCAAGATCATCCGGGCGGGTGAACGACGAAGGCCCAGGTCGGCGACACAGCCGCTGACCTGGGCCTTCTTGCGAGAGCGGGCGACGAGAATCGAACTCGCGTAATCAGTTTGGAAGACTGAGGCTCTACCATTGAGCTACGCCCGCGTGATCCCCGAGAAGCTCGGGGCTCGTGCACAGCTTACTGAATCATCTCCCGTCCGCGCGAACCGGATTCCCCAGCAGGTGACTCCAGCGCACACGCAGGCAAGCGGACCGCATACACTGGCCGTCGCCACGGGGTGTGGCGCAGCTTGGTAGCGCACTCGCTTTGGGAGCGAGGGGCCGTGGGTTCAAATCCCGCCACCCCGACTGACACCAACATCCGCAGCAACAAGGAGTACGCCTGTGAAGAGCACCGTCGAGACTCTGAGCCCGACTCGGGTGAAGCTCGCCATCGAGGTGCCGTTCGAGGAGCTCAAGCCGAGCCTGCAGAAGGCGTACCGGGAGATCGGCGCGCAGGTCCAGGTGCCGGGCTTCCGCAAGGGCAAGGTTCCGCCTGCCGTGATCGACCAGCGTGTCGGCCGGGGCGCGGTGCTCAACGAGGCCGTCCAGGAGGCGATCCCACAGCAGATCCTCGCCGCGGTCCAGGAGCACGAGGTCAAGACCCTCGGCCGCCCTGAGGTGGAGATCACCGAGTTCGCCGACAACGCGCCGCTGAAGTTCACGGCCGAGGTCGACGTGCGCCCGGAGATCACCGTGCCGGACCTCTCCGCGATCACCGTGACGGTTCCGGCCGTCGAGATCGGTGACAACGAGATCGATGAGCAGATCAACGGCCTGCGCGAGCGGTTCGCCACCCTGAAGACCGTCGAGCGGGCGGCTGCGGAGGGTGACTACGTTCAGCTCGACCTGAACGCGACGGTCGACGGCGAGGACGTCCCCGGCGGCTCGGCCACCAACATCTCCCACGAGGTCGGCAGCAAGCAGCTGCTCCCCGGCCTCGACGAGGTGCTCGTCGGCCTCTCCGCCGGCGAGGAGGCCACCTTCACCACGCAGCTCGTGGGCGGCGACTTCGCCGGTCGCGACGCCGAGGTGAAGGTCGTCGTGAAGACCGTCAAGGACAAGCAGCTCCCCGAGGTCGACGACGATTTCGCCCAGCTGGCGAGCGAGTTCGACACCCTCGACGAGCTTCGTGAGGACCTGCGCACCCGCCTCACCCGGGCCAAGAAGGTCGAGCAGATCTACGCCGCCCGTGACGAGGCGCTCAAGCAGCTCGTCGAGACGGCCGAGATCCCGGCGCCGGAGGGTGTCGTCAAGGACGAGGTCGAGGGCCGTAAGCAGGCCATGACCGACCAGCTGGAGCGGATCGGCGCGACCCTGGCCGACTACCTGGCCTCGGAGGACAAGACCGAGGAGCAGATCGACCAGGAGCTGACCGAGGCGGCCGAGGAGGGCGTCCGGATCCAGCTGCTGCTCGACACCGTCGCCGACGCCGAGGACGTCCAGGTCACCGACGACGAGTTCGGCCACGAGATCGTGCACCGGGCGCAGCGTGCCCAGATGCAGCCCCAGCAGTACTACGACCAGCTGGTGCGCTCGGGCGCCGCCGCCTCCGTCTTCGGGGACGTGCGCCGGGGCAAAGCGCTCGCGTCGGTCATGGAGCAGGTCACCATGAAGGACTCCGAGGGCAACACGCTCTCGCTGGACGACCTGCGCACCGAGGACGACCACGCGGGTCACAACCACTGATCTGAGTGCCTGGCCGGCCACCGCGCATCCCTTCCGGGTGCGCGGTGGCCGTTGTCATTTCCGGGGTACGGCGAAGCGATGCGCTGTCAGCGAACACCTGCCCGAGCGGGAAGCTGATGCGCATCCGACCAGTTAGGTTGGTCGTACGACGGACAACCTGCCGGCCGGCTCTCGGCCGACACAGCAAGCTGTGAAGGGCTGCCATGACCGATCTCCACCTCCCCACCGGGCCAGTGTCGCGGCGCGGGGGCGACGCCCTGAGTGGCAACCTCGACGACTCGGTCTTCAATCGGCTCCTGCGCGAGCGGATCATCTTCCTCGGCAGCGAGGTGACCGATGCGAGCGCCAACCGCATCTGCGCGCAGCTGCTGCTGCTCTCCGCCGAGGACCCGGAGGCCGACATCCACCTGTGGATCAACTCCCCGGGCGGCTCTGTCTACTCGGGTATGGCCATCTACGACACGATGCAGTTCATCGACAACGACGTGCAGACCGTCGCGATGGGCATGGCCGCCTCGATGGGGCAGTTCCTGCTCTGCGCCGGGACGCCGGGCAAGCGCTTCGCCCTGCCGCACGCCCGGATCATGATGCACCAGCCGTCCGGTGGCATGGGTGGCACCGCCGCCGACATCGCCATCCAGGCCGAGCAGATGCTCTACACCAAGCGGATGTTCCAGGAGCGGATCGCGTTTCACACCGGTCAGACTCAGGAGCAGATCGCGGCCGACTTCGACCGGGACCGTTGGTTCACGGCCGGGGAGGCCAAGGACTATGGCTTCATCGACAAGGTGATCACCGGGGCCACGCAGGTTCCCGACGGTGCCGGAACGCTGAACTGAGGAGCTGACCCATGACCGACCTTTCCATGCCTCCCGGGTTCGCTCCGGTGCACAACCGCTACGTGCTGCCCTCGTTCTCCGAGCGCACCTCGTGGGGCATCAAGGAGTCCAACCCCTACAACAAGATGTTCGAGGACCGGATCATCTTCCTCGGCGTGCAGGTGGACGACGCGTCGGCCAACGACGTGATGGCCCAGCTGCTGACGCTGGAGAGCACCGATCCGGACCGCGACATCCTGATGTACATCAACTCGCCCGGTGGTTCGTTCACCGCGATGACCGCCATCTACGACACCATGCAGTATGTGCGGCCCGACATCAGCACGGTGTGCCTGGGCCAGGCGGCCAGTGCCGCGGCCGTGCTGCTCGCCGGTGGCACCCCCGGTAAGCGGATGGCGCTCCCGCACTCGCGGATCATCATCCACCAGCCGGCCACCGAGGGCGGTTACGGTCAGGGTTCGGACATCGAGATCCAGGCCCGCGAGATCATGCGCATGCGGACCCAGCTGGAGGAGATGATTTCGCATCACTCCAACCAGCCGGTGGAGAAGGTCCGGAAGGACATCGACCGCGACAAGATCATGACGGCGGACGAGGCCAAGGAGTACGGGCTGGTCGACGTCGTCCTGGCCACTCGCAAGAAGAGCCTGCAGACGGCCGGCGTCTGACCGAGGGTCCGCGGTGTCAGGGGCCGGCTGGGCGAGCGCTAGACTGGCCGACCCCTGACACGCCCGTTTTGGGGGGTCGGAGAACAGCCCCTTTGCGGGTAACGTCGAGTCTGCAGCCTCAGTTACGCGGGTCGGCGGACGATTGATGGCAACGAGGCATTCCGTCCTCGCACAAGGTTCGGTCGACAGCCGGCCAATGAACGCAGGGAGAACGTAGGTGGCACGGATCGGCGACGGTGGCGACCTACTCAAGTGCTCCTTCTGTGGGAAGTCGCAGAAGCAGGTCAAGAAACTCATCGCGGGCCCTGGGGTCTACATCTGCGACGAGTGCATCGACCTCTGCAACGAGATCATCGAAGAGGAGCTGGCCGAGACCGGCGAGGTGAAGTGGGAAGAGCTTCCCAAGCCGATGGAGATCTGCCAATTCCTGGACAACTACGTCGTTGGCCAGGAGCAGGCGAAGAGAGCACTCTCCGTCGCGGTCTACAACCACTACAAGCGGATCCAGGCCGAGTCGAACGGTGCTCCCGGAGCGGGCAGCGACGTCGAGGTGGCCAAGTCCAACATCATGCTCATCGGCCCCACCGGTTGCGGTAAGACGCACCTGGCGCAGACCCTGGCCCGGATGCTCAACGTGCCGTTCGCGATCGCGGACGCCACAGCGCTCACCGAGGCCGGCTACGTCGGCGAGGACGTCGAGAACATCCTGCTCAAGCTCATTCAGGCGGCTGACTACGACGTCAAGCGCGCCGAGCAGGGCATCATCTACATCGACGAGGTCGACAAGATCGCCCGCAAGAGCGAGAACCCGTCGATCACCCGCGACGTCTCCGGTGAGGGTGTGCAGCAGGCCCTGCTGAAGATCCTCGAAGGCACGGTGGCGAACGTCCCGCCCCAGGGCGGCCGTAAGCACCCGCACCAGGAGTTCATCCAGATCGACACGACGAACGTGCTGTTCATCGTGGGCGGCGCCTTCGCCGGTCTGGACCGGATCATCGAGCAGCGGGTCGGGCAGAGCGGCGTCGGCTTCGGCGCCCGTCTCCGGTCGATCTCCGAGCGGAACACCGACGACATCTTCAGCAGGGTGATGCCGGAGGATATGCTCAAGTTCGGCCTGATCCCGGAGTTCATCGGCCGTCTTCCGGTCATCACGACCGTCCGCAACCTCGACCGTGACGCGCTCATCAAGATCCTCACCGAGCCGCGGAACGCCTATGTGAAGCAGTACCAGCGCCTCTTCGAGCTCGACGGCGTCGAGCTGGAGTTCGACGACGGAGCGCTGGAAGCCATCGCCGACCAGGCCATGCTGCGGGGCACCGGCGCCCGGGGCCTCCGGGCGATCATGGAAGAGGTCCTTCAGAACGTGATGTTCGAGGTCCCCAGCAACCCCGACGCCGCCCGGGTTCTCATCACTCGCGAGGTCGTCGTGGAGAACGTGATTCCCACGATCGTTCCACGCGAGTTCAGCGGGCGTCGTCGCCGTCCCGAGCGCGAGGAGAAGTCAGCCTGACCGGCTCTCCCTGAGTTCGTCCCACTCGCCGTCGCCCATCCCGGGCGGTGGCGAGTGTGCTTCTGCGGCTACGGGGGTCAACCCCCGGAAGCGTCGCGGGCGGACGAGTGCGTCTCCGCCGCCACGGCTACGACGAACGGCCGCGGGTGGCCGTACCCTTCGATCTATGCGCGTCGCCGTCTGCCAGCTGAACTCCCGCGAAGACCGTGCTCACAACCTGGCCGTGGCTCGTGATCTTCTCGATCGTGCCGCCGCCGGCGGCGCGAGGCTCGCGGTCCTTCCGGAGTATGCCGACTTCCTCGGCCGTTCCGCCGACGCGCCCGAACCGGAGGCCGTGGACGGCGAGTTCGCCACCTTCTTCGCGGCCGCCGCCCGGGAGCTCAACCTCTGGGTGCACGCCGGCTCGTTCCACGAGACCGGCCCCGACGCCGGCCGGACCTACAACACGTCGCTGGTCTTCGCGCCGGACGGCGCCCTGGCCGCCACCTACCGCAAGATCCACCTTTACGACGTGGAGATCGCCGGCCGCGTCTCCTATCAGGAGTCCCGCACCGTCGCCCCCGGCGAGGACCCCGTCGTAGCCGACGTCGACGGCGTGCCCACCGGCTTGACCATCTGCTACGACCTCCGCTTCCCGGAGCTGTACCGTGCTCTCGCGGTAGCCGGCGCCCGGATCCTGGTGGTGCCCGCCGCCTTCATGATGCACACGGGCCGTGACCACTGGGAGGTGCTGTTGCGCGCCCGGGCCATCGAGAACCAGTGTTACGTGCTCGCGGCCGGCCAGATCGGCGACCACGAGCCCGGCCGTACCTGCTTCGGCCGCAGCATGATCATCGACCCGTGGGGAACCGTCCTCGCGCAGGCCCCCGACACCGTCGGTGTCACCTTCGCGGACCTCGACCTGGAGCGTCTCGACACCATCCGTACCGAACTGCCCAGCCTCGCCAACCGGAGGATGGAGACCTTCCGGCTCCGCTGATCCGGACACCCGCCCGCCAGGTTCGGCACCGTGGTCGGGAGTTGATGTTCCCACCCGGCCGCACAGCGCCCGATCAGGTTCGAAGACGCGGCCGTCCAGGTCCGTTGTCCGGCACCACTTCGGCAACTACCGGGGCCGGTCCGCGGCCGCCCCGTTCCCCGATGGCTGTGCGCTTCGGCCGGCCGGCGCCCGCCGCGCACCTCTCCTGCCCACCGGCACAGACCAGTACGGGCCGGCGACTCCGGAAGCGTCGCGCCGAAAAGCCGACCACCCCGCGAATCCCCCTCCCACTTCGGCAGTCAGCCACTGCACTGGGGCGTCCCAACAAACGTCCCGGACAGCACGGTCCACTCCGGCTGGCCGTGAGCGCCGTGTCGCGGTCGCTGAGCCGGCCCTGGCGTGCAGCCGGGTTCCTTCGGTTGGTCGTGAGCGTCATGGTGCGCGTGGTGAGTCAGCCCTGGCGTGCAGCCGGGTTCCTTCGGTTGGTCGTGAGCGTCATGGTGCGCGTGGTGAGTCAGCCCTGGCGTGCAGCTGGGATCCTTCGGTTGGTCGTGAACGCTGTCTCAGGACGCACGAAGGAGCGCTGACGGCCGGCCGCAGAAGACCAGGCGCTGAGCGGACAGCCCCGCTGCGTTCAGCCTCCGGCCGCGGCGAAGGTTCAAGGTCAAACCATGCTCCGGTACGAGTGATGAGGCGCTGTCCGAGGTTGGATGACGGTGGGACGCCTTCGTGACAGGCGGTTGCGAGCCTGGTGGAAGGGCGCCGGCCGGCACTACCGGTGAGATGTATCCGGCGTCACAAACTGTCCACGAGGTAGCTCAGGGCGGTCAGGGCGAGGACCGCGCCGCCCGCGAGGAGCAGCGCGCCACCCATCCGGGTGGGGCCGCGCATCAGCAGTTTTCGGGTCGACAGCACGACCGTGACCAGCACAAGCAGGCCGATCGCCCACTGCCAGAGCGGGACGAGCAGGCCCAGGACCGCGTCGGCCGCCAGTGTCGGGGGAGTGGCCATGAGGCCACTCTGTCATGGGATCACTGCGCCGTGTGCAGGCTCGCCACTTCCGCGGGCATGAGCATCGATTTGCGGTCACCCGCACGGGTCGCGTAACTTTCTCTCTGCCAGCGGGAAACCGGTCGGATAGCCACGAAAGTGATAATCCGGAAGGTGCCTCGGGGGCGGTCGAGAGCGAGATATGCTCGAACTCGGCATCCGGGTGGTGCGGCAAAGATTCAAGAAATTGGATTTGCGGCCGCGACGCCAACCGGGTAGAGTGGCAAAGCCGGTGGGAGCCGGGCGGATGGATCACTCAGGTGATTGTCGGCCGGTCCATCAGAGCCACTTCCCGCATCGCGGGGAACATTTGGGCGTTGTCGACAGAGTCCCTGATTTTGTCCGGCGAAAACGACCAGATACTATCGAGCAGTTGCCTTGAGGGCGAGCTTTGACGGGCTCAACTTCGATGTGCGGTTGTTCTTTGAGAACTCAACAGGGTGCTTGATAAGCCAGTGCCAATTATGGCAATACCCCGGCCTGTCTTCGGATGGGTTGAGGATTC
>NZ_JBFAMR010000141.1:0-10708 GCF_040656595.1 Actinoplanes sp. NPDC049802 | reverse complement strand
CCAGCCTCGCCGCCTTCCGGAAACTGGCCGCCAACCCCATCTTCAACGTGAAGCTGGGCTGAGCACACCGTGAGCCGCCGTCCCCGCCGGGGCGGCGGCTCACGGCGTTGTCCGGCCGGTTCATGGTTTTAAATAGTAAGAATGCATCTCAAAAACGGTAAATTGGTCACACTGGTCGCGGTCGTGATGCTCTCCGCCGCGCTGCTCGGCGGCCGTCCGGCCGCTGCCTCCGACTCCCGGGAGAGTGTTCTGGTCTCCGGGACCGGCACGGTGTTCGGCACGCCCGACACATTCATCGCCGACTTCGCGGCCGAGGCCACCGCGGCGACGGTCGGCGAGGCCCTGGAGCGCGCCACCGCCGCGGCCGCCCGGATGCGGGACGCTCTTCTTCGTGCCGGGGCGGCGAAGGCCGACCTCCAGACGTCCGGCGCCGACATCAGCGCCCGGCGTGACGACAAGGGCAAGCTCACCGGGTACACGGTGATCCAGGGGCTCACCGCGCGGATCCGGAACCTGGACCGGGCCGGGGCGACCCTGACCGAGACGGTCACGGCGGGCGGTGACGCGGCCCGGCTCAACGGGGTGTCCTTCGCGGTCGACGACGACACGGCCCTGCTCGCCGAGGCGCGCAAGCGGGCGTTCGCCGACGCCGAGGCCAAGGCCGATCTGTACGCCCGCGAAGCCGGCCGCAGGCTCGGCCGGGTCGTCAAGGTGACCGAGGGGAACACCGGCGGCCCCGAACCGGCCGGGTCGCACAAGTACGCCGACGCCGCGATGCCGGTCGAGCCCGGCCGGCACCGGCTGACCGCGACCGTCACCGTGGAGTGGGCTCTGATCCGCTGACCCGTCCCCTTCGCCGGCCGACCGCCCGAACACCTCTCGGGGTCCGCGTGTCGCGTACCGGAGAAGAGGCCGGAAACGCCGAAGGATCGTCCGGGCGGCTGTGGCGCGGCGGCCCGGGTGGCCACCGCGCCACAGCCCGGGGGTCAGCCCGCCCGGCAGCTGATGGTCGGCCAGGTCCAGTTGCCGTTTGCCATGATCGTCACACCGAAGTTGTTGCCGCTGCCGTTCGGGCGGGCGGTGACGCTCCCGGTGGTTCCGCTGACCGCGGCGTTCCAGCTGTTCTGGATGCTCTGGCCGCCGTTCAGGTTGAGGGTGACGGTCCAGTTGGTGGCGCCGCTGACCGCGACGTTGAGGTTGAACCGGTCACCGAACTGCTGACCGGCCGAGATCGTCGCGCTGCAGTTGCCGCCGCCCGGTGTCGGGCTGGTCGGGCTGGTCGGGTTGGTGGGGCCGGTGCCCTCGCGGACCGTGATGTCCGAGCTGCCCTGACTCTGGTAGCCCTCGGTCGCCATGATCTGGTAGCTGTGGTTGGTGCCGAGGTTCAGTCCGGCGCGGGCCCACGCGTCGAAGTGGTTGGCGATGGTGATCGTGCCGGAGCTGCGCTTCTGCTGCCGGACACTCCAGAACTGGTAGAACGTCTGGGTGCCGTCGATCGACGGCGCGTTGACCCGCTGGCTGCGCAGGATGTCGTACGTACCGCCGTCGGTGGTGACCGAACCCATCCGGGTGGCGCCGCTGCTCGGGTTGTAGCTGCCGAAGTTCTCGACGATGTAGTACTCGATGAGCGGGCTGCGCGTCCATCCGTACAGGGCCAGGTAGGTGTTGTTGTTGCCCGGGTTGTAGGTGCCCGAGTAGGTGACCGTCCGGCGGGTGCCGGTGGCCCAGCCCTTGCCGCCGACCCAGTTGTTGGTGCTGCGGTCCCAGCTGCTCGAGTACCGCCCGTCGGCACGCAGCGTCATGCTCGCGTTGCCGCTGTCCTTCCAGAACGAGAAGTAGTAGCCGTTGTGCGTCCCGGTGGTGTTGGAGCTGACGGTCCGGTCGGCTTCGGCGTGTGCCGTGCCGGCGACGGCCACCCCGGCGATCGCCATCGCGGTGGCGCAGAACGCGGCGGCGAGCAGGCGGACGCGCCCGCGCCGTCGGGGTCTTCCAGGAGCGAGGTCTTCGGACATCTGGCTGATTCCTCCTGTTGAGGGGCCGTCGGGGAGCGGCCCCACGGGGACGGGGAAATGACGAGATCGAGCTTCGTCATTGCGAGATCGTGGCCCGGCGGCCGACGTGTTGTCAACAACTTACGGAGAACTATCGGAAATACCGAGATAGATCTCAGCAGCGGCTAGCTGGCCAGCCGGTGAGGGTGATCGTTACGCTGACTACCAGTCAGCGCCGAAAGTTTCGGAGATGGGGTGAGGTGCATCCGCCACGAGAAAGCCTTCAACCGGACGGCATCGCGCCGATAGGGGGTCACCGCCGTGGTGGCGGGTGCATTCCGGGGAGAGCCCATGCGAATCGCCGATATCAGTGTGGGCAAGCGCCTCGGCGCCTCCTACCTGCTGCTCAGCGCCCTGATCGTCACGTCGGCCGGAGCGGGCTGGTGGGGTCTCGACCAGCAGGCCGCCGCGGAGCGGAAACTCGCCGGGCTGGAGCGGCTGCGTGACGACATCCAGGCCGCCAAGTACAACGCCTCCGACGTCACCGGCTGGCAGGGGCTGAAGATCGCCGACGCGGGGGCGTTCGGATACGCCTACGCGGTTGGGCCCGAAGGCTACAACCAGCAGGGCCAGATGAAGTCGAAGGACGCCGTCTACGCCGGTCTCGCCGCCACCAGCACGGCCGACATGACCGACGCCGAGCGGGACGGGTTCAGCCGCCTCAAGCCGGCCTGGGACGACTTCTTCACCTGGGACGCCACCGTGACGCGGTGGCTGTCCGCGGACACCATGGCCGCTCGCGCCAAGGCGATGACCAGCGTCAACGGGGGAGAGGCGTCGGCCGCGTACGGCAAGATCCTGGACATCACCGCGGAGCTGGACGCGTCGGTCAACGCCCGCGCCGAGGCGCTGCGGGCCGAGGTGGACGAGGCCCGCGACACCGCGTCGACCGTGCTGGGCAGCGTGCTCGCCGTCGCCCTGGTGCTCGCCGTGCTGATGGGAACCCTGGTCACCCGGTCCGTGGTCGGCCCGCTGTCGCTGGTGATGGCGGCGCTCAAGCGCCTGGCAGACCGGGACCTCACGGTACGCGTGGGCCTGAACCGCGAGGACGAGCTGGGCCGCCTCGGCGCCGCCGTGGACCAGACCGCCGGCGCGTTGCGCGAGACGGTGTCGGCGATCGCCGGGCACGCCGGAACCGTCTCGTCGGCGTCGCGGGAGCTCTCCTCGGTCTCCGCGCAGATCGCCGGGGCGAGCGCCGACATGGACGCGCAGGCGGCCGCCGTGGCGTCGTCGGCCGGCAGCGTCTCCGGCAACGTGCACACCCTCCAGACCGGCAGCGCCGGGATGACCCAGGCGATCGACGAGATCGCCCGCAGCGCCGGCGAGGCGGCCCGGGTCGCCGGTGAGGCCGTCACCGTGGTCGGCGAGACCAGCCGGTCGGTCAGCAAACTGGGTGACTCCTCGGCCGAGATCAGCAAGGTGATCGCCATGATCACCTCGATCGCCGAGCAGACGAACCTGCTGGCGCTCAACGCCACCATCGAGGCGGCCCGGGCCGGTGAGCTGGGCAAGGGCTTCGCCGTGGTGGCCGGGGAGGTCAAGGAACTGGCTCAGGAGACCGCCCGGGCGACCGATGACATCGCCCGGCTGGTGAAGGCCATCCAGACGGACACCTCCGACGCGGTCGGCGCGATCGGC
This sequence comes from Actinoplanes sp. NPDC049802, assembly GCF_040656595.1. Lineage (NCBI taxonomy): Bacteria > Bacillati > Actinomycetota > Actinomycetes > Micromonosporales > Micromonosporaceae > Actinoplanes > Actinoplanes sp. NPDC049802. The sequence continues at coordinate 7,019 of NZ_JBFAMR010000141.1, read as the reverse complement.
GACATCGGCGACGTGGTGGCCCGGATCTGCGACTTCCAGACCATGATCGCCGCCGCGGTGAAGGAGCAGACCGCCACCACCGGCGAGATGGGCCGCAACGTGGCCGAGGTGGCCGACAGCAGCGCGGTCATCGCCACCAACATCGCCGGGGTGGCGACCGCGGTGGGCGCCACCGCGACGGTGGCCAACCGGGCGCGATCGAACGCCGAGGGCCTGGCCCGGACCAGCACCGAACTCCAGGAGCTGGTGTCCGCCTTCCGGATCTGAGGTGTGGCCCTCCTTGAACGCGGGTGGCATCCTCGCGGGCATGTCGATCCACGGGCGGATGCTCGCCGCCGTCACGATGCTGGCGCTGACGGCCTGCGGCGGCCCACCACCCGCGCCGGCTCCGGCGTCGTCACCGGCGCCGCCCCCCGTGGAGAAGACGGTGGAGTCGGCGCCGGCCGCGACCACGACCCCGGGCGCGACCACGACCCCGGGCGCGACCACGCCCGGGGCGGCGCCGCCGGTGATCCAGCACGGCCTGCGCGACGCCGGGAAGGTGGCGCTCACCTTCGACGCCGACATGACCGACGCCATGAAGGCCCGGCTGCGGCGCGGCACGGTGTCCTCCTACGCCAACCTGCGCCTGCTGTCGATGCTGGAGAGACGGCGGATCCCGGCCACCTTCTTCGTGACCGGCCAGTGGGCCGAGCAGTATCCCGACGTCACCCGCCGGATCGCCGGCAACCCGCGCTTCGAGATCGCCAACCACAGCTACGAGCACGCGGCCTTCACCGGCGACTGCTACAACCTGCCGCGACTCGCGCCCGGCGACATGACCGGCGACGTCGCCAAGACCTTCGAGACCCTTCTTCCGTACGGTGGGCGCCAGACCCGCTACTTCCGCTTCCCCGGCCTGTGCCACGACCGGGCCGCCCTGCGAGCGCTGGCACCGCTGGGCGTGACAGTCGTCGACGGCGACGTGGTCAGCGGCGACCCCTTCGCCCGTGGCGCGGCCCCGGTCGTCGACGCCGTCCTCTCCCAGGTGAAGCCGGGATCCATCGTCGTCATGCACGTCACCGAGGCGAACGCCCGCTACACCGACGACGCCCTGCCCGCCATCCTGGCCGGGCTCAAACGCCGCAACCTGCAGCCGGTCGCCCTCTCCGAGTTGATCTCCTAAACTGCCCGGCATGACGTGGCGGGCGTACGACCTCGGGATGCTGGCTCTGCAGCGCGGTGAGCGGGACGCGGCGCGGGCGCACTTCGAGGCCGCCGGGGACGACGCGGCGGCGCTGCTGCGGCTCGGGCGGCTCGTCCGCGGCGACGATCCGGCACGGGCGCTGGCACTGTACGAGCGGGCCGCCGAACTGGGCGACGCGGCGGCCGCCTACGACGCGGGGGCGATGCACGCGGCCGAGCCCGCCGATCTCCCGGCGGCGCTGCGCTGCTACCAGCGGGCCGCGGACCTCGGCGACATCGGGGCGCTGCGGATGACCGGGATGATGTACGCGACCGGACAGGGCGTGCCGGTCGACGAGGACGAGGCGGAGGCACGTCTGCTGCCCGCCGCCGAGGCCGGCGAACAGCGGGCTTTCCACGACCTCGGGATTCTGTACGCGTACCACAAGATCGATCTGCCGAAGGCGGGTCTGTGGTTTCTGAGAGCCGGCGCCGACCGGGAGCTGGCGCTGCTCGCGCCCCGATTGAGCCCCGGGACGATCCTCGGCGTCATCAAGGCCTACCACCTCGGTGAACAGCGCGCCGGCGCGGAGATGCTGGAGGCTCCGGCGGCCGCGGGCGATCCGATGGCACAGCGCTCGCTGGCGTTCCTGCTCCAGCACGGGCACGGCGTGCCGGCCGACGAGACGCGGGCCGTGGAGCTGTACCGGGCGGCGGCCGAGGGCGGAGACGAGTTCGCGGCGTTCAACATGGGGCTGCTGTCCGGCGCGGACCCGGCGGCGGTGCGCTGGTTCCGGATCGCCGCGGACGGAGGCGTCACCGACGCCTGCACGCATCTCGGCAACCTCCTCGGTGCTCAGGACCTCGACGAGGAGGCCCTGAGCTGGTACGTGCGGGGAGCCGAAGCCGGAATCCAGGGCTGCATGTTCGCGGCGGCCTGCTGGTACCGCGACGGGTTCGGCGGCCCGGTCGACCTGGTGCGGGCGCTGCGCTGGTACCTGAGCATGCTGGACACCGGCTCCGGTGACGGCGTGCACGAGGCGCACCGGATCGTGCCGGCGATGACCGTCGACGAGATTCACGAGGCGGGCCGGCTCTCCGGCCGGTACCTGGAGGCCGACCTGCTGGCCGCGAAAGCGCCGGCACGCCGCTGTCAGGCGCAGACCGGAACGGCCAGATGATCGCCGGCCGGGTTCCGCGGCTTTCTTGACGCCGCACAGCCCATCGACCAGGATCACCATCGAGCAACCTCGATTTTGTGGACGTTCGGCCCATGTCACTAGGTCGCACATCTGATGTCGGATGCGAAGTGACCGGTAACGACCGTCCATAAAGGAGGTTCCGTGCGCACACCATCCCGTGCGTTGGCGGGCACCACCACAGCATTAGTCGCCGCCGTTCTCGCGCTGTCGCCAGGATCCGGCGGAAACGCCGCACCCGGCGCCGCCGCCCCGAGCCGGGCCGAGTCCCCGGAGATCCACGCCGACCACGATCACGGCGAGATCGTCGACAACCGCGAGGGCCACGTCGCGCCCAGCACCGAACAACGGACCCTCGCCGCCGAGGCCGACGCCTCGGCCCGGTGGAACACCTTCGGCACCCCGGCCAGCCTCACCGCCACCACCGCCGAGCCGCTCGCCGAAGGCCTGCCCGCCGACCCCGTCGCCGCGGCCCGCGCCTACGTCGACGGCAACCTCGACGTCCTCGGCATCACCGCCGCGGCCGCCGCCTCCCTCGAGGTCCTCACCACCCAGAAACTGGGTGAGGGCAGCATCGTGCTGCTGCGGCAGAAATTCGGCGAGCTGCCCGCCGGCCACGACGGCCTGCTGTCGGTCGGCCTCCGCGACGGCAAGGTCTGGCACGTCAGCTCCTCGCTGGCCCGCGACGCCGCCGCCCCGCAGCCGGCCACCCTGACCGCCGCCGAGGCCGAGCGCATCGCCGCCGACAACGCGGGCATCGCCGAACCCACCCTGCTGGGCACCAAACTCGTCGCCGTGCCGACCGCCGACCGGGGTGCCCGCGCCGCCTACCAGGTCGCCCTCGGGGCCGGCCTGAGCAGCGCCGACCCGGTCGCCTACACCACCTGGGTGGACGCCCGCGACGGCAGCGTCCTGGTCCGCGAGGACATCGTCGACCACGACGCCGACAACCCCGAATGGGACGTCTTCCCCAACTCGCCGCGTACCGACCACTCCTCCCGGGACACCCGCGAACGCTGGTGCTGGACGGCACAGCGCGGCTGCGACGAGGCCGTCGCCACCCCGGCGTCGCCGCAGGCCTGGGACGTCGACCCGGCCACCGGCACACCCACCAACACGACCAGCGGCAACAACGCGTTCGCCGTACACAACTGGCTGTCAAACGACCCGTTCACGGTCGGCACCGAACTCGCCACCCCCAGCCCCACCCGCGAGTACACCTACCCGTGGACGAACCAGTGGCACGAGACCAAGTGCGCGCCCACCGTCTTCGAGTCCGCCGCCCGCAACGACATCGACGCGGCCCGCGCCAACCTGTTCGTGCAGCACAACCGGATGCACGACTGGTCGTACCACCTCGGCTTCACCGAGGAGACCTGGAACATGGAAGGCGACGGCGGCGACCCCGAGCAGGGCAACGCGCAGGCCGGCGGCATCAGCGGCGGCCCGCCGGATTTCCTGGCCCGTAACAACGCCAACCAGATCACCCCGCCCGACGGGGAGGCGCCGATCACGAACATGTACCTGTGGCAGCCCATCGCCGGCGCCTTCTACTCACCGTGCGTCGACGGTGACTACGACATGTCGGTCATCGGCCACGAGTACACCCACGCCATCACCAACCGCATGATCGCCGGGCCGGACGCCGGTCTCAGCTCCCCGCAGGGCATGAGCGAGAGCTGGTCCGACCTGCTCTCCGTCGAGTACCTGGCCGAACACGGTTACGCACCCCGAGGCGCCCGCGGCTTCACCGTCGGCGAATACGTGACCGGCGACCCGATCGCCGGCATCCGCAACTACAACATGGGCGGCAACCGGCTCAACTACAGCTCGGTCGACTACGACTTCGTCGGGCTCCAGGTGCACGCCTCCGGTGAGGTGTGGAGCGCCACCAACTACGACATCCGGTCCGCGTTCCTCAAGCGGTACGGCCACGGCAACTCCTCGCTGCAGAAGGCGTGCGCCAACGGCAAGAAGGCCGTCACCTCCTGCCCGGGCAACCGGCGCTGGATCCAGCTCGTCGTCGACTCGTTCCTGCTGATGGCCAACAGCGCCAACAGCCAGGTCGACGCCCGCGACGCGCTGCTCGCCGCCGACCGGATCCGCTTCGGCGGCGCCAACCAGGACATCCTGTGGAACGCGTTCGCCAAGCGCGGCCTCGGCGAGGGCGCGGCCAGCAACGGCGCGGCCGACGCCGACCCGACGCCGAGCTTCGCCTCCCCGCACGCCAAGGAGGCCACCGTCACGTTCCGGCCGGTCGACGAGAGCGGCAAACCGGTCGCCGGTGCCAAGCTGTTCGTCGGCGACTACCAGGCCCGGGCCGTCGCGGTCGCGGACACCGACCCGGCGACCGCCCTGCCCGACACGGTCGCCCTGGTGCCCGGCACCTACACGTTCGTCGCGCAGGCACCCGGCCACGGCCTCGCCCGCGTCTCCCCGGAATCGCTGCGCTCCGGCGAGCGGGAGAAGCTGTACGTCCGGCTGCCGCGCAACGTCGCCTCGGCGGCCAACGGCGCGACCGCCACCGGCGACGGCATCAACCTGGCCCGGCTCGTCGACGACGACGAGGCCACCAACTGGGCCTCGCTCGGCAGCGCCGTGACCGGCAAGGGCGTCACCGTCGACCTCGCCGGCGACGCCCAGAAGGTCCGCCGGGTCCAGGTCAGCGCCATGCTCCGCCCGGCGATCACCGGCGACGTGGACGCGGGCACACAGGCCCGGGTCTCGGCACTGCGCCAGTTCAAGGTGCTCGCCTGCACCGCGTCGGCGACGGTCACCTGCTCGGCACCGGCCGACTTCAAGACCGTCTACACCAGCAAACGGGACGCGTTCCCGGCGGTGGCCCCGCGACCGCGGGCCCCGCAGCTGATCTTCCGCTCCTTCGACATCCCGGACACCACGGCCACACACCTGCGCATCGAGGCCGTGACCAACCAGTGCACCGGGACGCCGGACTACGCGGGAGAGCAGGACAACGACCCGCGCGCCAACACGGACTGCGCCACGGCCAGCCCGCAGGCGCTCAACGTCCGCATCGCCGAATTCCAGGCGTTCACCCGGTAGAAGTCATTCATGATGGGCGGGCCCCCGGGTCCGCCCATCGGTCTCGGCCGCCCCGGACACCGGAGCGGAGGTGGCGCCCTGCGGCCGTGCGCCTGGTCAGCGCACCTCGCCGTACGGTGTCGGAATGTAGTGCAACGGCAGATCGGGAGTGGTGTAACCGTTCGCGGCCTGCCGTTTCGGCAGTTTGATGTCGCGCGGCTTGATCGGCTCGTACGGCACCTGACTCAGCAGATGCGAGATGATGTTGAGCCGGGCCCGCTTCTTGTCGTCGGTGTGCGCGATGTACCAGGGCGCCCACGCCGTGTCGGTGGTGGCCAGCATGGCGTCCCGGGCCCGCGAGTAGTCGTGCCACCGGCTGTAGGACTTCAAATCCATGTCGGACAGCTTCCAGATCTTCCGCGGATCGTGGATGCGGCTCTCCAGCCGGCGGGTCTGCTCGTCCGCGCTGACCTCCAGCCAATACTTGATCAGCAGGATCCCGGAGTCGGTCATCGCCTTCTCCCACGTCGGCACGATCTCCAGGAAGCGGTCGGTCTCCTCCGGCGTGCAGAACCCCATCACCCGTTCCACGCCGGCCCGGTTGTACCAGGACCGGTCGAAGATGACGACCTCGCCACCGGACGGCAGACGGCTGATGTAGCGCTGCGCGTACATCTGGGTCCGCTCCCGCTCGGTGGGAGTGGGCAGGGCGACCACCCGGAACACCCGCGGGCTGACCCGCTCGGTGATGCGCCTGATCGTGCCGCCTTTACCGGCCGTGTCGCGGCCCTCGAACAAGACGCAGACCTTCGCACCGGTCGCCTTGACCCACTCCTGCATCGCGACCAGCTCACCGTGCAGACGGCGCATCTCCCGCTCGTAGGCGGAGCGCTTCATCGGCCCGTCCGCGACGTCCTGCTTCTTCGTCTTGGGGTGATGCTTGTCCTTCTTGCCCATGGTGATGTCTCCCGGATGTCCGACCCACAGCGGCGCCAAGCCCTAGCAGTCTCGGGCCGATCCGTCGCGGCCGCTTCATCCGTCCAGGATGAGCGAAGTTCATCTCCGGTACGCCTGGACGTTGCACCGTCGTCACCCGCGACGCGCTGCCCGCCCCGGGCCCCGCCGCGCCCGCCGGGCTGACATCGGTGGTCCGGCGGGCCGGGGAGTGGCCGCATCCCGGCCGGTGATCCACTCCGGCTGGTTGTCAGGGGTGACCCTGCTGGCTATTCAAGGGAAGGGTGCGCTCACAGGTCCTTCTCGCCGATCTTCCTCAGATGACGAACGCGACCCGGGACCCGTCGCTGAGCAGTCTGCCCCTGCAGGCGAAGATCGCGTCACGGGCAGGTGGATGGGGGCGAGGGCTTGGCGCCTGGTGGGTCGGATGGCTGGGATGTCGGATGGTGCCGGGTTGGCCGGTGTCCGGGCGATGTGTGTTTTGAGAACGCGACACCCGAGGTGGGTGTGATGACACCCGTTGCGGGTGTCATGCTTCCGGGACATGTAGCCGTGATTCGTGTCTTGTCTCCTCGGATGGCACGGCCGTCTCGACATCATCCGGTGAATCCGAGGATGGTGAATGGGCCTGGTCATGTCGCGGTTGACCCAGCGGGTGGC
>NZ_JBFAMR010000140.1:0-10869 GCF_040656595.1 Actinoplanes sp. NPDC049802 | reverse complement strand
GCCGGACCGCGAGCAGTTCGGCGCGCAGGCCGTCGTCGGCGCCCACGACCAGCCGGTCCACCGATCTCAGCCCGGCGGGCGCGGCAAAGGCGTGCGTGGGCAGGTGATCGCGTGGCCGGGCGGAGCGGTCCTCGTTTCCGGGGGCGGGGAACGCCGTACCGGATCAGGGTTCATCGAAGCAGTTTCACGGCCTGGTGGTAGGTGAAGGCGATAGCGTTGCAGGGAGGCTGAGCCGCGAGGGGCCGTGCGTCGCAGACGCGGCGCAGGTCGACGCGGAAGGCCTCGTCGAGGCGCGTCTTGTGGTCGGCGAAGGCGCCGGCGTCCCGGTAGTTGCGGTAGCCGAAGTCGTGGCGCCGGCAGGCGTCGGAGAAGTCGAAGCCGAACGGGGCCTCCGGGGCGCCCGTGCACAGGTCGGTGGACCAGTCGAAGCGGTAGGAAGCCCAGCGGTCGCGGTCGAGCCGTGCGGTGTTCCAGGCGGTGAAGCCGGCGTCGGTCGGCTGTGTCCAATGGGCGAGCAGTTCGGCACGGCTCATGGCCGCCCGCGCCGGCACGGCCGGGATGAGCACGGCGGCGAGCAGTGCGGCGACCGCGATGTGGCGCATGCGGGACCTCCGGCGCGCGGCCGATGTCGGATGTGGTGTCCTTGCAGCTACGACCTTCAGCTTGACCGTTAGGGTGATCGCGTGCAGGCGGTTCCATGATTCATCTACCTCTGGTCCGTCAGGGACCGTTGCGGGCGTTGACCTTCCGTCTGGTGATGGCGTGCTCCCTGGTGCTCATGGCGGTGGGGGCCATCTACGTCGACCGCGAGGGTTACCGCGACGTCAACGAGGACGGGCTGACCCTCCTCGACTGCTTCTACTACGCGGTCGTGTCGCTCTCCACCACCGGTTACGGCGACATCACGCCGGCGACCCAGGGCGCCCGGCTGGTGAATGTCCTTTTCATCACCCCGGCTCGGGTCCTCTTCCTGATCATCCTGGTCGGCACCACACTCGAGGTGCTGACCGACCAGTACCGCAAAGGCCTGCGGGTCAGCCGGTGGAGGCGCAAGTTGAAGGATCACGTGATCATCTGCGGTTACGGCACGAAGGGCCGGGCCGCGGTCGCCGCGCTGCTGGAGACGGGCTACGACAAGTCCCGGATCGTCATCGTGGAGAACCGTGAGGCCGGCGTCCGGCAGGCCACACAGAGCGGGTTCGTCGTCATCGAGGGCGACGCCACCCGGTCGGCGGTGCTCAACGACGCCGACGTGAAGAACGCCAAGTCGGTGATCATCGCCACCGACCGGGACGAGGCCTCGGTGCTGATCTCGCTGACCGTGCGGCAGTTGACCGCCGGGCAGGTCCGGATCATCGCGGCGGTCCGGGAGCAGGAGAACGCCGCGTTGCTCAAGCAGAGCGGCGCCCACCACGTGATCGTGTCGTCGTCGACGGCAGGCCGCCTGCTCGGTCTGACCACCACCGCGCCACCGCTGATCGACGTGGTGGAGGATCTGCTGACCCCGGGCCAGGGCATGGCGCTGGCGATGCGCTCGGCGGAGCGGGCCGAGGTCGGCCGCAATCCGCGGGAGCTGCCGACCCTGGTGGTGGCGCTGATCCGCCGCGGCAAGGTGGTGCCGCTCGGCGGCGAGCAGGCCGTCAGTATCGAGACCGGCGACCTGCTCGTCTACATCCGTGACGACGAGTCCGTCACCAACGGGGTGTCGGTTTAGACGATCGTCCAGGTGTCACCGGCGTTGAGGAGGGAGTCGAGCATCTCCTCGGGGGTGCCGGTGGCCTTGGCCTGTTCGTCGAGCACCTGCTTGCGGACGATCTCGTCGTAGGAGGGGCGCCGCACGTTCCGGAACACGCCGATCGGGGTGGTGTTCAGGTCGGAGCCGGAGAGCCGGCTGAGCGCGAAGGCGTAGGCCGGGTCCTCCACGGTCGCGTCGTGGACGATCGGGGTGCCACCCTCCTGCACCTTGAGCCCGAAACTGCCCTCCGGGTGGACGACGTTCAGGTTGCCGACGGTGATCGGCCGGCCCTGCTCCAGGCGGATCAGGTGCCGGTCACGGGTGTCCGCGTCCTTGATGAGGTCGAAGGCGCCGTCGTTGAAGATGTTGCAGTTCTGGTAGATCTCGACGAACGCCGAGCCCTCGTGCTCGGCGGCGGCCCGCAGCACCGACTGGAGATGCTTGGCGTCGGAGTCGATGCTCCGGGCGACGAAGGTGGCCTCGGCGCCCAGTGCCAGCGAGAGCGGGTTGAACGGCGTGTCCGCCGAGCCGGCCGGCGTCGACTTGGTGATCTTGCCGATCTCCGAGGTCGGTGAGTACTGACCCTTGGTGAGCCCGTAGATCCGGTTGTTGAACAGCAGGATCTTCAGGTTCACGTTGCGCCGCAGCGCGTGGATCAGATGGTTGCCGCCGATCGACAGCGCGTCGCCGTCGCCGGTCACCACCCAGACGTTCAGGTCGGGGCGGGACGCGGACAGGCCGGTCGCGATCGCCGGGGCCCGCCCGTGGATGGAGTGCATCCCGTACGTGTTCATGTAGTACGGGAAGCGGGACGAGCACCCGATGCCGGAGACGAAGACGATCTTCTCCCGCGGGATGCCGAGCTCCGGCATGAACCGCTGCATGGCCGCGAGGATCGAGTAGTCCCCGCAGCCGGGGCACCAGCGGACCTCCTGGTCGGACTTGAAGTCCTTGGCGGTCAGTTTCAGCGCGACCGTCTCAGCCATTCTTGACCACGTCCTCGAGCATGCTCTCCAGCGTCGCGGCGGTGAACGGCAGGCCGCTGATCTGGTTGAACGGAACCGCGTCGACCAGGTATCTCGCCCGGATCACCGCGGCCAGCTGGCCGAGGTTCATCTCCGGGACGATCACCTTCTCGTAACCGGCGAGCACCTCGCCCAGGTTGGCCGGCAGCGGCGACAGGTGCCGCAGGTGGGCCTGGGCGACGGTGAGGCCGCGCTGGCGCAGGGCCCGGCAGGCGGCGCCGATCGGACCGTACGTGGAGCCCCAGCCGAGCACCAGCACCTGCGCGTTCTCGTCCGGGTCCTCGACGTCCACGTCGGGCACTCCGATGGCGTCGATGCGGGCCTGCCGGGTGCGGACCATGAACTCGTGGTTGGCCGGGTCGTAGGAGATGTCACCGGTCTTGTCGGCCTTCTCCAGGCCGCCGATGCGGTGCTCCAGGCCCGGTGTGCCGGGCACCGCCCACGGCCGCGCCATCGTCTCCGGATCACGCAGGTACGGCAGGAAGCGCCCGTCCTCGGTGTTCGGCGCGGAGGCGAAGTCGACCCGCAGGTCGGGCAGTTCGTCGACGGACGGCAGCAGCCACGGCTCTGACCCGTTGGCCACGTAGTTGTCGGACAGCAGGATGACCGGGGTGCGGTAGGTGAGCGCGATCCGGGCCGCCTCCAGCGCCGCGTGGAAGCAGTCCGACGGCGACTTCGGCGCGATCACCGCGAGCGGCGCCTCGCCGTGCCGGCCGAACAGCGCCATGTTGAGGTCGGCCTGTTCGGTCTTGGTCGGCATGCCGGTCGACGGGCCGGCCCGCTGCACGTCCACGATCACCAGGGGCAGCTCCAGGGCGATGGCGAGCGAGATGGTCTCGCCCTTGAGCGCCACGCCCGGCCCGGAGGTGGTGGTGACGCCGAGCGCCCCGCCGTAGGCGGCGCCGAGCGCCGCCCCGATCGCGGCGATCTCGTCCTCGGCCTGCATCGTGGTCACACCGAACCGTTTGTGCTTGGACAGCTCGTGCAGGATGTCCGACGCCGGGGTGATCGGGTACGCGCCGAGGAACAGCGGCAGTCCCGACCGGACGGCGGCGGCCACCAGCCCGAGCGCGAGCGCCTGGTTGCCGGTGATGTTGCGGTAGGTGCCGGGCAGCATCCGGGCCGGCTTGATCTCGTAGCGCACCGAGAACGCCTCGGTGGTCTCGCCGTAGTTCCAGCCGGCCCGGAAGGCGGCCTTGTTCGCGGCGACCAGGTCGGGCCGCTTGGCGAACTTGCGCTCCAGGAACCGGAGCGTGGACTCGAACGGCCGGGAGTACATCCAGCTGAGCAGGCCGAGCGCGAACATGTTCTTGGCGCGCTCACCATCCTTCTTCGAGACGCCGCTCTCGGCCAGGGCGCCTAGGGTCAGGGAGGTGAGCGCGACCGGGTGCACGGCGTACTCGGAGAGCGAGCCGTCCTCCAGCGGGCTCTCGGCGTAGCCCACCTTGGCCAGGTTGCGCCGGGTGAACTCGTCGGTGTTGACGATGATGTCGGCGCCGGCCGGCAGGTCGGCCAGGTTCGCCTTGAGGGCGGCCGGGTTCATCGCGACGAGGACGTTCGGCGCGTCACCCGGGGTGAGAATGTCGTAGTCGGCGAAATGGACCTGGAAACTCGAGACACCGGGCAGAGTGCCTGCGGGGGCGCGGATCTCTGCGGGAAAATTCGGAAGGGTCGAGATGTCGTTGCCCAGCTGGGCAGTCTCCGACGTGAACCGGTCTCCGGTGAGCTGCATTCCGTCACCGGAGTCGCCGGCGAATCGGATCACCACCCGGTCCAGCTGCTCGACCCGCTTCGCGGGAGCGGCCACGATTCAACCTCCATAGGGCGCGGTCCGGCGGCTTCATGACTGTCGATGAGCCGGCCCGCAAATCGTCACTTCCACACTACGTCGCCGCTCCTTACGAAGCGGCCGCGGACCGGTGCCCACGGTAGCCGTGACGGTAAACAACCAGCTAGCGGATCTCACTGGTTGCGTCGGATAGGCTCCCCGATCGTGGACGGATATCTCGGTTCGTACGCCACCCTGGGTCTGGTGCTCCTCGCCGGCGTGCTGTTGTTCGTGGCCGCTTTCGGCGCGAACCGGCTGTTGCGCCCGGCTCGGCCGGCCGAGCCGCCGGGCAAACGGATCGCCTACGAGAGCGGGATCGACCCGGTCGGCGGCGACTGGGCGCAGGCGCAGATCCGGTATTACGTCTATGCATACCTCTATGTGCTTTTCGCCGTAGAAGCCGTATTTCTCTTTCCGTGGGCGGTGATCTTCGACCGGCCCGGCTTCGGCGGGATGGCCATCGCCGAGATGGGCATCTTCGTGGCGGTGCTCGCGCTGGGCATCGTGTACGCCTGGCGCAAGCGGATCCTCACCTGGACCTGACCGTCCGGACGGGTGGCGGGCTCGCCTCCGGAAAGCGGACATGCCAACATCGTGCGCATGGGTCAGCTACTGCTCTTCATTGTCGTGGCTCTGGTCGTCGCGACGATCGTGTTCGGTGTGACCGTTCTGCTGAGCGGAAGCGACCCAGGCCTGACCCCGGTCGAGCCCGACGGTCGCGCGGTTCCGCTGCCCAGCGACCGGCCGCTCGGTGAGGACGACATCTCCCGGACCAGGTTCGACACCGTCTGGCGGGGCTACCGCATGGACCAGGTGGACCAGGCGCTCCAGCGGGCCGCCTACGACATCGGCTACAAGGGTGAGCTGATCGGCGTGCTGGAGGCCGAGGTGGCCGCCCTGCGGGAAGGGCGTACCGAGGACGCCGACGCGCTGCGCAAGGCACGGGAGGCCGCGATGGCCCCGGTCGCCGGTCAGCCGCCGTTCCACGAGCCGCCGGTGGCCGAGCCGCCGGTCATCCCGATGGAGACCGGTCAGGAGCCGGTGGAGAAGCGATGAGGGAGCTTGCGAGTGAATCATTGGGTTCAGGGTTGAGCTCATCGCGCCGCCGGAGCGCAGCGGAGGCGGCGCGATGAGCAGCGACTCGGAGGCCGGCCCAGGTAGCGGGCTGGGCGACGCCGCCCGCCCCGGGTCCGGCGAGTTCACCGCCACGGTGATCGTCAACGCGCCCGCGTCCCGGGTCTTCGCCGCGTTCATGAACTGGGAGAAGCAGTCCGAGTGGATCCCGTTCACCCGGGTCCGGGTGGTGGAGGGCAACGGCGGCGAGGGCAGCCTGGTCGAGGCGGTCACCGCGCTCGGGCCGGCGATCCTGCGGGACGAGCTGCGGGTCGTCAAGGTCAACGAGCCGTACGAGGTCCGCGTCGTGCACTGCGGCAAGGTGCTCCGCGGCCCCGGTTCGATGCGGTGCACCGCGATGTCCGGCGACCGTACGCAGGTGGTGCTGCACGAATGGTTCCACCTGCCGGCCGGAGCGGTCGGCAAGATCGCGTGGCCGGTCCTCTGGCCGGGCTCCAAGATCGGCTTCACCGGGACGCTGAAACGCTTCGGGCGCCTCGTCGAGCAGGGCCGGCTGCCGTGACCGACACCGGGCTGGTGATCGGCGCCGACGGGCGGCCACGCTGCTTCTGGGCGGGCGGCTCACCGGACTACACGGCGTACCACGACGACGAGTGGGGCAAACCGGTCCGCGGCGACGACGCCCTGTTCGAGCGGCTCACCCTGGAGGCCTTCCAGTCCGGCCTGTCCTGGATCACGATCCTGCGCAAGCGGCCGGCGTTCCGGGCCGCCTTCGACGGCTTCTCGATCGTCAAGGTGGCCGAATACACCGAGGCCGACGCCGCGCGCCTGATGGCCGACGCCGGCATCGTCCGGAACCGGATGAAGGTCGACGCTGCCCTGCACAACGCCCGGGTGGCGGCCGAGGTCGACCTGACGGAGCTGCTCTGGTCGTTCGCGCCACCGGCGAGGGACCGGCCACGTGACCGCGCCGGCATCCCGGCGGTCACGCCCGAGTCCACCGCCATGGCGAAGGCGCTCAAGAAACGCGGCTTCAAATTCGTGGGGCCCACCACGGCGTACGCGTTGATGCAGGCCACCGGCATGGTAGACGACCACCTGACGGACTGCTGGGTGCCCGTGATGAGATGAGGCCATGGCGCGATGGTCGGTGGTTCTTCCGGATGAGCAGTGGGCGGCCGAGCGGTTGTTCCAGCACGATGTGGTGACCGTGGCGGACGGGCCGGCCGGTGCCGCGGTCGGTGACGAGGTGCTGGTGGTCGCCGAGCGGCAGGTCGTGGCGTCGGCCCGGGTGGAGAAGACGGACGGCGGTCTCGCGCTGTGGTATCTGCGGCGTGCCTTCGACTCGCCGGTCCCGGCCGACAGCCTGCCTGTCGGTGAGGTCGACGAGGTGACGTTCCGGCGGTTCGCCGAGCGCCTGGGCGGGCCGTCCGACAAGAAGGCCTGGCTGGTGAGCGTGGCCATGCCGATCGAGGCGGTGAACCCGGCGGAGGCGGTGCGCCAGTTCTGGTCGCACGTGCTGGAGCTTGGCCCGGCCGAGCTGCCCACCTACGTCTGGCCCTCCGGTGACGAGCTGGCCATGCAGGCCTTCGTCCTCGGGGCCGAGGCGAACCAGGACCCCGAGGAAGAGGACGAGGAGTAACGGTCAGCGGCCCTGGTACTCGGGCCGCTGCTTGTTCAGGAAGGCGTCGACGGCGGCCGAGTGGTCGGCGGTCGCGCCGCAGATCGCCTGCGCCTGTGCCTCGGCGGCGAGCGCGTCCGACAGGGTGCCGGCCGTCGCGATGGAGAGTTCCCGTTTGATCGCGCCGTAGGCCACCGTGGGGCCCGCCGCCAGCCGCGCGGCCAGCTCCTGGGCGGCCGGCAGCACCTTCTCGTCGTCGTCGAGCAGCTCGGTCAGCATGCCGATCCGGGACGCCTCCTCGGCCTTCACCGGCTTGGCGAGCAGCAGCAGCTCGACCGCCTTGGCGTGGCCCACGATCCGCGGCAGCGACCAGGAGATGCCGCTGTCCCCGGCCAGGCCGACGTTGGCGAAGGCCATCAGGAAGCTGGTCTTCGGGCCGCCGATGCGGAAGTCGGCGAGCATGGCCAGCGAGGCGCCCGCCCCGGCGGCCATCCCGCGCACCGCGGCGATCACCGGCTTCGGCATGTTCGCCAGCCGCTGCGCGATCGGGTTGTAGTGCACCTGGACCGTGTTGAGGTCGGTCACGCCGGACTGGAGCACCGACGCGTGCTCGCGCAGGTCCTGGCCGCCGCAGAAGGCGCCGCCGGCGCCGGTCAGCACGATCGCCCGGCACGACCGGTCGCTCTCCAGCCGGGCGAGGGTGTCCCGCAGCGCCTCCTTGAGGTCGACGGTGAAGGAGTTCATCGCCTCGGGGCGGTTCAAGGTCAGGGTGACTACCGCGTCAGTGCGGTCGAGGAGGAGCGAGTCGGTCATGGGTTCGAGAATCCCACACGTGCTCCACGTGCGGCCGCATGCAGGCAACGTTCCACGTGACGGTCGGCGGCCGGTCGCAGCCTCGTGGCGTGCTTGTCGAAGAACACCGCGGCCTTGACGCCCGGCCACCCCGCGGGCAACAGCGCCGACGGCAGTTGCGGGTCCTGGAAGAGGAACGACCGCCACGCGTGCACCAGCCGGAACCGGGCCGCGTACGCCTCCTCGTCGGTGCTACGTGGAGTGATCGCCTTGACCACGGGCCGTAGTGACTCGACGAACTCCTGGTACGACTGTCCGATCCGGCCGAGATCCCAGGCGCGGCCCACGATCGTGGTGGCGCCGGCCGTCGGGCTGGCGCTGAACCGTTCGTAGCCGACCGCCGCCTCGGCCAGCAGCGCGCCGGCCTCGTCGGAGGCCCGGGGCGCCACCCAGACCTGTTCGCTGAGCGGCCCGTAGCCCAGATAGGTGAGCCGCAGCGCGTCACGCCGCGTGACGGGCTCGTGGAGCAGGATCATGTCGAAGCGACCGTCCCAGCCGCCGCGACCGGTCCGGTACACCCGGGCGGCGGCCTCGTCGAGCCGGCGGGCGGCCTTCGGAGTGAGCAGATAGCCCGGTCCGGCGGCCAGACGGAGCGGATGAAGCCAGCCCTGCCGCACCATTCGCGACACTGCGGTACGGACCGCGGGCGCCGCGATGTCGAGTGGCGCCAGCAGCCGGACCAGCGCCGAGACCGGGGCTCGGGAGCCGCGATCGCGCAGGTAGTCGCCGTACAGGTCGAAGAGTGCGGACCGCGCCTGCATGACCGCACATTGTGACAGCCCGAAAGACGATATGCTAGACGCTGTCACATCCGCCCGGGCTGGGTTTGGGTTCGCCGGTGTTCATCAGGGAAAATGTTTGATCGGCACGGTGGGCCGCAACGCGTGAAAGCGTGAAACGGCCTGTACGGCCGCCGGTCGGAAACGAGCACCGCGTCACGTGGGGCTGAGCACGTGACGTGGCTGCTGGCATTCCAGGAGCAAGTGGCTGTGGGGTAACCCACCGACCCTGACGTAGGTCTGAGGGGAGACAAGATGGCGGCGATGAAGCCGCGGACGGGCGATGGTCCGCTGGAGGTCACCAAGGAGGGGCGTGGCATCGTCATGCGCGTCCCGCTGGAAGGTGGTGGCCGTCTCGTCGTTGAGATGACTCCGGACGAGGCCAACGCGCTGGGTGACGCGTTGAAGTCGATCGCCGGCTGACGTTTCACGCGAGCCCGCCGGTACGGTACCGCCCGTACCGGCGGGCTTTCCACGTCTTACGGAAAGGTCATCCTCCCGTGTTCACAATCCGATTGACCGACGTCTCCGACGACACCGTCACCAGGGTCGTCCCGGTCGGGCCCGGCCTGGACCCGGAGATGTCCGCCCTGGCCGCCGCGACCGAGGACTCCGCCACGGCGGGCCGGATCACGGCGTTCCCGCGCCCGCTGCGGCAGCCGTCCCGGGTGCTGCTGGCCGGCCCCGGCGACGGGAGCGAGGCCGCCTGGCGTGCCACCGGCGCCGCGGCCGTCCGGGAGGCCGCCGACGACGAGACGCTGGAGGTGCTGCTTCCGGCCGGCTTCGCCCCGGCCGCGCTGCGCGGCCTGGCCGAGGGTCTCTGGCTGGGCGGCTATCGCTATCGCGACGCCGCCCGGGCGCCCCGGTCCGGCGAGGTGCGACTCGTTCTCGACGATCCTTCCGCGTACGCGGAAAGCCTCACCAGCGCACGAGTGACCGCCGAGGCCACCTGGCTGGCCCGGGACCTGACCAACACACCCTCGTCGGTGAAGAACCCGGAGTGGTTCGCCGGGCAGGTCGTCGCCGAGGCGGCCCGCCGTCCCGGACTGACCGTGACCGTCCGCGCCGGCGACGAGCTGGAACGCTTCGGCGGCCTGCGGGCCGTGGGCGCCGGATCGGTGTCACCGCCGCGCCTCGTCGAGATGTCCTGGCAGCCGCCCGGCGCGACCACCCACGTGGTCCTGGTCGGCAAGGGCATCACCTTCGACACCGGCGGCATCTCGATCAAGCCGCGGGACGGCATGAAGCTGATGAAGAAGGACATGGGCGGCGCGGCCGCGGTGGTCGCCGCCACCCTGGGCGCCGCCGACCTGAACCTTCCGGTGCGGATCACCACGCTGGCGCCGCTCGCCGAGAACGCGATCGGCGGCGCCGCCTTCCGCCCCGGCGACGTGATCACCCACTACGACGGCTCGACCACCGAGAACACGAACTCCGACGCCGAGGGCCGTCTCGTGCTGGCCGACGCCCTGGCGTACGCGGCCGCCGAGCTGGCGCCCGACCTGGTGATCGACCTGGCCACGCTGACCGGGGCGAACGCCGTGGCGCTGGGCAAGCGCACGGCCGCCCTGATCAGCCCGGACGATGAGCTGGTGGCGGCGCTGACCGCGGCCGGCGAGGCGGCCGGCGAGCGGATGTGGCGGCTGCCGCTCGCCGACGACTACGCCGAGCTTCAGCGCAGCGACATCGCCGACCGGATCAACGCGGGCGGCGGTCCCGGCGTGATCACGGCCGCCCTGTTCCTGCGCGACTTCTACGGGCCGGTCCGCTGGGCGCACTTCGACATGTCCGCCCCGAGCTGGTCGGAGTCGGCCGAGGGCGAGCTGGCCAAGGGCGCCACCGGCTGGGGCGCCCGCACCTTGCTCTATTACCTCACTGCGCTCGGCGAGGACGCGCCGTCGTGAGTCGGTGGCGGGGGCCCCGAGAACGCCCACGGCTTCGCCCGGCCGTTCTCG
>NZ_JBFAMR010000139.1:0-11045 GCF_040656595.1 Actinoplanes sp. NPDC049802 | reverse complement strand
CGCGTCGGCGACGAACAGGACCCCGGTCAGGGTGCCCAGCACGTTTTCGACGGCGTTGAGCAGGGGTCTCAGAGAACGGCGAGCCGCCGGTGGTAGGTCCTCGTGGTGGTCCACAGCTTGTAGACCAGCAACGACTCGAAGGCCAGCAGCAGGACGCCGGAGACGATCGTCACCGCCACCAGCTGTCCGATCACCGGACCGACGATGAAGACGAACATCATGAACTCGATGCCGCTGAACACGTGGGCGCGGATCCGCTGCCGTAGCAGGAAGTTGCGGAAGCTCAGGAAACCCCGGAACCGGGCGCGGAAGTCACCGTGCACGTCGATCTTGGAGGCCTCCTCGTCGAGGGGAGCCTCGTCGTCGGTCTCCTCGGCGTACTCCATGGGCTTGCCGGCCGCCTCGGCCGCGGCCGTCAGGTTCTCCTTCATGGTCAGCTTGACCTTCTGCATCTGGAGCGCGTTCAGGTAACGGAACATGTCCAGGAAGATGACGGCCGTGGCCAGCCACAGCCAGTAGGTCTCACCGGTGTGGTTCCACTGCCCGCCGAACAGCGCCAGCGAGCAGGTCACCACCCGCAGCCGGTCGAAAACGTAGTCCAGCCAGCTCCCGAACAGCGACCCCGTCCCGTTCAGCCGGGCGATCTTGCCGTCCATGCAGTCCAGCACGAAGCCCAGGTGGAACAGCAGCGCGCCGGCCAGCAGCCACGGGTACTCCGCCTGCCAGAAACACGCCGCCGCGCCCAGGCCCAGCGCGAACGCGCCCAGACTCAGCAGGTTCGGCGTCACCCAGCGCCACGGGGCGACCAGCCACACCAGCCGGGACGCGAGCGGATCCACCAGCCAGACCGTCCACCAGGCGTCCCGGCGTTTGTAGGTGCGCTCACGGATCTCCGCGAGCGAGGGGCGCTGTGCCATCGCTGTATCTCCTCGACGTGTACAGCGCGGGGGCGGCGCGTGAACAACGCGTGCACTGGGGGTGGGACCCCCGCGCTGCGCGTATTGAACACCGCGGAGTCAACATCCGTCACCCCGTCGCGTCGAGCGAACACCGCCACGGCGGCCACGAAGGCCGAAACCCCCGCGAACGGCAGCCAGTCACTCACCTCACCCCCCCCCGTGCGCGCGGATCAACGGCAGCCCGATCCGGTACGCGACGAGCACCGCCCCGGCGGCCCCCACCGGGCTTCGGCGTACACGTGTCCCGGGGCGGGCGCCGGATCCGGCATCATTGCGGGCACTTCATCCAGGAGACCCGGTAGATCGTTTCCAGATTTCCGTCGGTCGAGTCCATCGTCATGAAACTCGTCGTGCCTTTCGGTGACGTTCCGGCATTCACCTTCAACTCGGTGTTCACGTTGAGATACCGTTTCTCGCCGCACGGCAGGTATGACATGGAACCGGCCTCCACGCGATCGCTGCGCTGCCAGTCCTCATCCATGAACCCCTTGAAGTCGTGCCGGATCCTCGTGGTGTGCCGCTCGCCCTGGAAGTAGTAGAAGGCGGTCTCGCTGGCGGTCGCGCCCTTCTCCAGCCGGGCGTACCCGCGGTAGTCGGCGCTGGCCACCGCGTACGTGAAGCCCTCCGGCACGTGCACGTTCAGCGACAGCTGACACTGCCGGCGGTAGTCGGTGGGTTTCGCCAGCGGCCCCACCTGGGCGATGAACTGGCTGTACGCCACGGTGAAAGCCTTGTTGTCGGGCGAGACGCTCACCTCGGCGGTGTTGTTCGGGCAGCCCGACCCGTTCGCCGAGACCACCTCGATGACCATGTTCTCGGCCGGCGGGGGAGCGCTGTGCCACCCGGCGCCGGGCGCGCCCAGGGACGAGAGGGCGATGGCCCCGGCGGTGATCGTGTTCAGCATCGTGTGCCTCCCGGAAAAGTTCCATGAATATGCGAGAAATAGGCGTAGGGGGCCGGAGAGAAACGTACTTACGGTCGTCCGGATAGCGCGATCGAAACGCCTGCCGGTGCGGCTCCGGGTTGTTTTATTGCCCATCCGGGCGCACCGCGCCCGGCCGTCCGGGCAGATTCTCGAAGAACCGGCGCGAGCAGAATCGATCAAATGCTAGGAGCGGGCGCGGGTCGACACGGGCGGCCGTCGGTGCGACGGTGTCCACATGACTGACATCGATGTGGCGGAAGAGAACAAGAGACGGTTCCTCGATGCCTTCGGCCGGTTCGCGGCCGGCGAGGTCGAGGTCCTCCGCGAGATCCTCCGCGAGGATTTCCGGTCACACACCCCGGGCGCTCCGGCCGGCCGGGACGCCTGGATCGAGTTCATCGTGAACTCGCCGATCGCCACCGCCCAGCTCGAACTCCAGCACGTCATCGCGGACCCCGAGTTCGTGGTGGCCCACTACCACCTGATCCCGGCCGAGGGCCCGACCGAGGCCGTCGTCGACATCTGGCGCTTCGAGGACGGCCTCATCGTCGAGCACTGGGACGTCAGCCGCCCGCTGTAGAAAACCGGTCGCGCCGGCTCCGGGCCCCGGGCTACCGTCGTCGCCATGTTCTTCGCGCCCGGTTCGCAGCTGCCCCTCGTGGCGGCTCCCGTGCGCCTTGATTCGCGAGTCTGACCCCTCCCTACCAGCAGCAGAACCCAGGGGAGGGGTGGCTGCACCGTGCGTGGTTCTGGCGCGTCCCGGCTGGCATCGGGGCCGCGCTCCACCTCCCGCCTCGCATCCAGTGAGGACTCGACATCATGGCCAAGAGCCAGTTCATCCGTACGAAGCCGCACCTCAACATCGGCACGATGGGTCACGTCGACCACGGCAAGACGACCCTGACCGCCGCGATCACGAAGGTTCTCGCCGACCGCGACCCGGCAACCAACCGGTACGTCGCGTTCGAGGGCATCGACAAGGCCCCGGAGGAGGCCGCCCGCGGCATCACCATCACCATCGCCCACGTCGAGTACGAGACGGCGTCCCGGCACTACGCCCACGTCGACATGCCCGGCCACGCCGACTACGTGAAGAACATGATCACCGGGGCGGCGCAGGTGGACGGCGCGATCCTGGTCGTCTCGGCGCAGGACGGGTCGATGCCGCAGGCCCGCGAGCACGTGCTGCTCGCCCAGCGGGTCGGGGTGCCGTACCTGGTCGTGGCGCTGAACAAGAGCGACACGGTCGACGACCCGGAGCTGCTCGACCTGGTCGAGCTGGAGGTCCGTGAGCTGCTGTCCGGCTACGGTTTCCCCGGCGACGAGGTGCCGGTGGTACGCGTCAGCGCGCTGAAGGCCCTCGACGGTGACCCGCGCTGGGTGGCGTCGATCGCCGAGCTGCTCGACGCGGTCGACACCTACGTGCCGGTCCCGCCGCGCGAGCTGGGCGAGCCGTTCCTGATGCCGATCGAGAACGTGCTCAGCATCAGCGGCCGGGGCACCGTGGTCACCGGCAAGGTGGAGCGCGGCGAGCTGCGCGCCGGCGAACCCGTCGAGGTGGTCGGCCTGGGCCCGACCGTCGCCAGCGTCGCCACCGGCCTGGAGACGTTCGGCAAGGTGCTGGAGTCGGCGCAGGCCGGCGACAACGCCGCCGTCCTGCTGCGTGGCGTCAAGCGCGAGCAGGTGCAGCGGGGCCAGGTCCTCGCCGCGCCGTCCAGCGTGCGCCCGCACCGGGTCTTCACGGCCCGGATGTACGCGCTGACCAGCGCCGAGGGCGGCCGGCACACGCCGTTCGCCGCGGACTACCGGCCGCAGTTCTACTTCCACACCACCGACGTGCCCGGTGGGATGGACCTCGGCGGCCGTGACCTGGTGATGCCGGGCGACACCCTGGACGAGGTGACGGTGACGCTCGGCAAGGCGATCGCGTGCGAGGCCGGCATGGGCTTCGCGGTCCGTGAGGGCAACCGCACGGTCGCCGCCGGCACGGTCATCGCCGTGCTCGACTGACCTGGCAGGCCCCGAACACCCGGCTGGCTCTCAGCGCTGACCCCGCCCGCCTGCCCGCCTGCCCGCCGGGCGGGCAGGCGGGCGCGCACAGCGCGCCTACGGTGTGCCCCGAGCACCGCTGTGACACTCGTGAGCGACCACGCGGGGCCCTGCGTGCGTGCCGAATCGCTCGGCCCCGTCTACCCGCCCGGGCAGGCGCCCACAGCGCACCAACGGTACGCTCCGGCGCTCCGGCGCTCCGGCGCTCCGGCGCTCCGGCGCTCCGGCGCTCCGGCACCCCGGCACCCCGGCGTCCGGTGGGCGGAGGGCCGGCGTGCGGGGCGATGTGTGCTCGGAGAACGTGACACCCGTAGTGGGTGTGACGACACCCGTTGCGGGTTTCACGTCTGCGGAACACCGATAGCCGAAAATCCGTGTCCCGTCTCCCCGGACGGGGATTCGTTCCTGCATGCGTTGCCAGCCGGTGATCGTGGTGGTGGTTGCGTGTGCTGGCCGGCCGGTGCCACACGCTGGAGTGGGTGCGTTCGTTTCTGAGTGAGCTGCGAACTTATGATCGTTGCGGTCGTCCCGCGTCTCGGCTGATCAGTGCCGCAAATGGCGGTCATGGATAATGCCAGCGGCTGTCGGCGGTTGCCGGAGGGTCATTGCCGCTGGCCGGCGCCTTCTCGCCGATCTCCCTCAGAAACGAACGCACCCGCTGGAGTCCAGGGACAGCGTCAGCGGTGGCCCTGCCGCCCTGCCGCCCGGCGTCCGGTGGGCGGAGGGCCGGCGTGCGGGGCGATGTGTGCTCGGAGAACGTGACACCCGGAGTGGGTGTGACGACACCCGTTGCGGGTGTCACGTCTGCGGAACGCAGATAGCCGAAATCCGTGTCCCGTCTCCCCGAACGGGGACTCGTCTCTGCATCCGCTGCCAGCCGGTGACCGTGGCGGTGGTTCCGTGCGACGGCCGGCCGATGCCGCACGCTGGAGTCCAGGGACACCATCAGCGGCGATTGCCGAGGAGCCACCGCGGCCGGCCGAGTCGCTTCGCCGGTCTTGCCCAGCGACGAGCACACCGTCCACGCAATACCGTCTCGTCTACATGCGCAAACACCACAACGGACGGATCTTCACCGGTCTTGGACCGCCGATCGCCTCCGCCATCGCCGATCGCCTCCGCCATCGCCGATCGCCTCCGCCATCGCCGATCGCCTCCGCCATCGCCGATCGCCGATCGCCGCCGCCGGTCATCGAATCCCTGATCCAGGTTCGGTTTCCGCTACCCGGCACCCGCGTCGTGAGGCCTGGCAAAGTAGGGCCGGACCGGACATGCGCTGGTGGCGAGTCTTTATTGATAGGCCAGCTATGTCAGCGCTGTTCCGCACCCCGCGAAACAGCGCCCGGAGCCAGCCGGTCATGTTCGGTTGGCTCCGGGCGCTGTTTCGCGGGCCGTGAGGCAGCGCCCCGGCCGGCCGTGTTCAGTTGGTTGTGGGGGGCTGTTTCGCGGGCCGTGAGGCAGCGCCCCGGCCGGTCGTGTTCAGCTGGTTGTGGGGGCTGTTTCGCTGGACGCGAGACAGCCCCCGAGCCGGCCGGTCAGCGCAGCGGCTGGAACCGGCGCAGGCGGAGGCTGTTGGCCACCACGAAGACCGACGAGAACGCCATCGCGGCGCCGGCGATCATCGGGTTGAGCAGGCCGGCCGCGGCCAGCGGCAGAGCCGCCACGTTGTACGCGAACGCCCAGAACAGATTGCTCTTGATGATCCGCAGCGTCCGCCGGGACAGCCGGATGGCGTCGACCGCGGCGGACAGATCGCCCCGCACCAGGGTCAGGTCCGACGCCTCGATCGCCACGTCCGCGCCGGTGCCCATGGCCAGGCCCAGATCGGCCTGCGCCAGGGCGGCCGCGTCGTTCACCCCGTCACCGGCCATCGCCACCACCCGGCCGTCGCCCTGCAGCCGCCGCACCACGTCGACCTTCCCGGCGGGCAGCACCCCGGCGATCACCTCGTCGATGCCGACCTCGGCGGCCACCGCCCGCGCCACGGTCTCGTTGTCGCCGGTCAGCAGCACCGGGGTGAGGCCCAGGCGGCGCAGGTCGGCGACGGCGGTGGCGCTGGTGGGCTTCACCGTGTCGGCGACGGCCAGCACACCCCGCGCCCTGCCGTCCCAGCCGGTGACGATCGCGGTGCGCCCGGCCGCTTCGGCTTCGGCGACCGCCTCCACGACGGAGGACGGGACCTCGAAACCCTCCCGCTCCAGGAGACTGATCCGCCCGGCCAGGACGTCATGATCGCCGACGGTTCCGCGTACGCCCAAGCCCTCGAAGCTGGTGAACCCACTCACCGGGAGGTGATCACGCACCTCGGCGGCTATCGCGTGAGCGATCGGGTGTTCCGAAGCGGCCTCGACGGAGGCCGTCAGGCGCAGCAGTTCCGGATCGTCCGGCAGTACGGCGACCAGCTTCATCACACCGGTGGTGACCGTCCCGGTCTTGTCCAGCACGATCGTGTCCACCCGGCGGGTCGACTCCAGCGCTTCCGGCCCCTTGATCAGGATGCCGAGCTGCGCGCCCCGGCCCGTGCCGACCAGCAGTGCAGTCGGGGTGGCCAGGCCCAGCGCGCACGGGCAGGCGATGATCAGCACGGCCACCGCGGCGGTGAACGCGGCGGTCCAGCCCGCGCCCGTCCCATACCACCAGCCGAGCGTCGCCACCGCCAGCGCGATCACGATCGGGACGAAGACGCCGGAGATGCGGTCGGCCAGCCGCTGCACCTCGGCCTTGCCGGCCTGTGCCTGCTCGACGAGCCGGGCCATCTGCGCCAGCTGGGTGTCGGCGCCGACCCGGGTGGCCCGCACCGTCAGCCGGCCGCCCGCGTTCACCGTGCCGCCGGTGACGTCGCCGCCCGGGCCGATCTCCACCGGGACGCTCTCGCCGGTCAGCAGCGACCGGTCCACCGCTGACGAGCCCTCCTCGACCACGCCGTCGGTGGCGATCTTCTCCCCGGGACGGACCACGAACAGGTCGCCGACGGCGAGCGTCTCGACCGGTACGCGGACCTCGCGCCCGTCGCGCAGCACGGCGACGTCCTTGGCGCCCAGTTCGAGCAGCGCCCGCAGCGCGTCACCGGCCCGCCGCTTCGACCGTGCCTCGAAGTACCGCCCGGCCAGGATGAACATGGTGACCCCGGCGGCCGCCTCCAGATAGATGGCGCCCGAACCGTCGGTGCGGTTGATGTTCAGGCTGAACGGGTGCGTCATGCCCGGCTCGCCGGCCGTGCCGAGGAACAGCGCCCACAGCGACCAGCCGAACGCCGCGATGGTCCCCAGCGAGACCAGGGTGTCCATGGTCGCGGCGCCGTGCCGCAGGTTGATCGCCGCCGCCCGGTGGAACGGCCAGCCGCCGTAGACGACGACCGGCGCGGCCAGGGTGAGTGACGCCCACTGCCAGTAGGTGAACTGCCACGCCGGAACCATGGCCAGCAGGATCACCGGCACGCTGAGCACGATGGAGACGATCAGCCTGGTCCGGAGCGGATCGGAGGCGACCGGCGCCTCCTCCACCTTCTCCGGGATTCTCGCGGTGTATCCGGTCTTCTCGACCGTGGCGATCAGGTCGGCCGTGGTGACGGCCGGGTCGGCAGTGACCGTCGCCTTCTCGGTGGCGTAGTTGACGGTCGCGGTCACCCCGTCCATCCGGTTGAGTTTCTTCTCGATCCGGGCCGCGCAGGACGCACAGGTCATCCCGCCGATTTCCAGCTCGATCAACTGGGGTGCGATCTGCAAGGTCATGACTACGGTCCTCAGTCGTGCGTGTGGCCGTCGGAGCCGTGCCCACCGGAGCTCGCCGACGCGGTCGGGGCGGGCGGCGGGGTGACGCCGGCCGTGGCGGCGGTGAACTCGGCGGTGCGCACCTTCCCAGCGTGCTGGAAGTCCAGGTAGAGACGGTAGACCCCGGGGGAGGGCACCTCGGCCTGGAACGCCAGCGCGTCCTCGCTCGCCGGATGAACGTGCAGGTAGGCGAGGTCGCCCTCGCGCAGCACCACGAGGTGCCCGAGCGCGCCCAGGTACGGTTCCAGGTCGGTGACCGGCCTGCCGTCGCGGCTGACCGTGAAGCCCAGCGCGCCGGTCCGCAGATCCCCGTCGAGGGTGACGGTGTAGCCGTCGACCTCGGCGGTCACCGCCGGCGCCGGCAACGCCACCGGCTGGTAGTCGCCCGGCGCCGGGACGTCGAAGCCGAGCGTCATCGCCTCCGGCGCCGTCGAGGGCTGGAAGTCGGCCAGCACCCGATACTGCCCGGGGGTATCCACGCGGAACGGGACCGACCAGGTGCCGTCCGTACCGAGCGCCGGATGCACATGCTGATATCCGGACATGTCACGACGGACCACGATCAGGTGCAGGTCCTTGTCGTGATTCTCGGTGTAGTCGGTCACCGGCTTCCCGTCCGGCCCCAGCACCTGGAAGGCGAGCGGCTGCTCGGCCCCCACGGCGAGCCGGGTGGTCGCCGGGCTCAGCCGGTAGCCGTCCTGCGCGATCTGCAACCCGCCGGGCATGTGGGCCGCCGCCGCGGTCTCCCCGGCGGGCGCGTGGCCCCCGGCGTGCGGCGGCGCGGCCTCCGGCTGCCGGTCCGGGCCGATGACGCGGCCCGCGCCGACCGCCGCCCCGAAGATCAGGACCAGCCCCATGGCGTACGCGGAAAGTCTCACCGCCGTTCTCATGAGGCTTCGCCCAGCTCGTATCCGGCCTCGTCGACCGCGGCGCGCACGGCCTCACGGTCGACCGGGGTCTCGGAGTCGACGGTGACCGTGCCGCCGGCCAGGTCGACCGTGACGCCGGTGACCCCCGGGATGCGGGACACCTCGGCGGTCACCGAGGTGACGCAGTGGCCGCAGGTCATGCCGGTGACGGGGTAGGTCGTGGTCTGCATGGTGGTTCCCTTCGCTCGGTGTCGGACCCCACCATACACATACCCGGTAGGGGTATCCAGTCGATGTAGCATGGGCGGCATGACCAACCCCGCCCCGACTCGCGGATACACGGCCACCAAGGACAATCTGCAAACGCGGCTGCGCCGGATCGAGGGCCAGGTGCGTGGCATCGAGCGGATGGTCGACGAGGATCGCTACTGCATCGACATCCTCACCCAGATCTCCGCCATCCAGGCCGCCCTCGACAAGGTGGCGCTCGGCCTGATGGACGGGCACGCCCGCCACTGCATGCACGAGGGCGCCAAGGAAGGCCGCGCCGACGAGATGGCCGCCGAGCTGATGGCCGCCGTCGGCCGCCTGATGAAACGAGGCTGACCAGCACCGGCGCGATCCGTCTGCGGCCCCTCGCGGTCGTGCGGCTTGTCTTTCGTACGCGACCGCGGGCCTCGCTGCTTTCGCGGCGGGCCGCCCGCCGGTGCTCCCGGCCGTCCCCGGCCGCCTCCTCCTGAGACCGGTCCGGCCGCCGGTTGGTGAGCCCGTCCCGCCGTCGGCTCGTGAGATCGGCCGTGGCTCAGGAGACCGGTCCGGCCGCGTGATGTGGGCCTCAACCGCTTGTCGTACGGATCCGGTAGGTCGAAGAGTGCTGATACCGGCCGGTAGCCAGCGGCCGCCGACGCGGAGACGGGGATTCGACATGACACAGCCGGCGCCACTGGTCCTCGTGTCGCCCGCCATGGGCATCGGGTCCCGGTACTACCGGCTGCTCGTCGAAGCGTTCGAAGCCGAGGGCTGGAGTGCCCGCGCCCTCAGCCGGCGCGGGTTCGAGCCGGGGGAGCGCCCGGCCGCCCGGGACAACGACTGGTCCTACGCCGACGAGATCCGCGACATGGCCGACGCCGTCGCCGCCGCCCGCGCCGAGTCGCCGGACCGGCCCGTCATCATCCTCGGCCACAGCCTGGGCGCCCAGCTCGCGGTCGGCCACCAGCTCAACCACGTCCCAGCGGACGCGGTGGTCACCGTGGGCGGCGCGCTGCCGTACCACCGGCACTATCCGTTCGGCGGCCTGCCGCTGGTGATCCAGGCCGGGGTGATCGTCCCGGCGCTCACCGGCCTGTTCGGCTACCTGCCCAAACCTGCCTTCGGCGGCCCCGGCGCCCGCACCCTGATGCGCGAGTGGGCCCGGATGGCGCTGACCGGCCGCACCCCGTTCCCGTCACCCGAGCCGGTCCGTACCCCGTCGCTGCTCGTGGCCCTGGAAGGCGACCGCCTCGCCCCGCCGTCGTCGGTCGAGGCCTTCGCCGCCACCATGTTCGACCGGCCGGCCACCACCGTCTGGCACTACCGCCACGCCGACGTCCCACCGGGCGGCAGCAACGACCACATCGCCTGGGCCCGCCGGCCCGGCCCGGTCGTCGACCGCATCGTCACCTGGTGGGCCACCGCCGGCCTGCGAACCGACGAAATCCTGGCCGGCGACTGACCCATCGCCTGCTTCGGCTGGTCGTCAGGGTTGCCTCGTGACGCTTGAGGCAGCGCCGACCCTGCTGGCTTTCAAGAAGGCTCGCTACCAGCGCATATCCGATCTGGTTCCGGCCGGCGGCCTCACCACGCGGGTGTCCGGTGGCCGAAACCGGACCTGGATTCAGGTTCCATGGCCCGCGACGCCGATCCAAGACAGGTGAAGACCCGTCCGCCGCGGCGTTTACGCATGTAGACGGCATTCCTTGAACGGCGCGCTCGTCCCTGAGGAAGATCGAATAAAAGCCTCGGCCGGCCGCGATGACTCCTCGGCGACCGCCGGTGGCCCCTGACACCGTCCATGAACGCCACCCGTGCGGCACCGACCATCCGGGGACACGCGACCACCGCGACGGTCACGGGTTCGCGGCTCACTCGGAAACGAACCCACCGCCCACCCGAGGCACCGCCCTTTCAAGATCGGCGGTTGCGGTGAGTGATTGCACCGGTGTCAGCGTGCTGGAATTGGATGAAGCGACACGCTGTCATTCCCGCACTCCTCCGCAAGGGATGAAGCGACACGCTGTCATTCCCGCATCTCTCCGCAAGGGGTAAAGCGGTCAAGCCGAGCGGCCGGCCGGGACCAAACCCCTCCGACGGGTCGTCGGTGATACCTCTGACCGTTTCTTCTCTGCCGCATCTCAATAGATTGGCATGATCCAGTTCTTGGCGGGTCTTACAGTTTCTTCTTCGGGCGCGGGACAATTTAGGTATGCGGCAGCTC
>NZ_JBFAMR010000138.1:0-11259 GCF_040656595.1 Actinoplanes sp. NPDC049802 | reverse complement strand
CCGTTACGAGGCAACGGTTACCGTCGCCTCGATCATGATCTGGCTCCGAGCGAAACCGGACCGGAGCCGACCATGATCCGTCAGATGCGCTCTAGTTCCTGAGCCGCCGGCCGAACGGAGCCGCGCTCACCGACAACCCTGCCCCGAACGAAGCAGTGATCCACTCCGGCCGGCCGCAGGTGCTGCCTCACGCCCGCGGAGACAGCCCTAACTCTGCTGGCTTATCAATCAAGGCTCGCTACCAGGGCGTATCCGGTCCGGCCCCGCTTTGTCAGGCTCACGACGCGGGTGCGGGGTAGCGGAGACCGGACTTGGATCAGGGATTCGATGACCGGCGGTCGGCGGTCGGCGGTCCAAGTCCGGTGAAGATCGGTCCGTTGCGGTGGTTGCGCGGGTGGACGGCATTGTTTGACCGGTGTGCTCGTCGCTGGGCAAGACCGGTGAAGTGACCCGGCCGGCCGCGGTGGCTCCTCGCGATCGCCGCTGTCTCTGTCGCTGTCGCCCACCGTGCGGCACCGGCCGGCCGCCACACGCAACCACCGCCACGGTCACCGGCTGGCAGCGGACGTAGAGACGATCCTCCGTTCGGGGAGACGGGACACGGATCTCGGCCATCTGTGTTCCGCAGACGTGACACCCGCAACGGGTGTCATCACACCCAGCACGGGTGTCGCGTTCTCCGGACACACATCGCTCTGCACGCCGGGGCGCCGAGGCGGCAGGGCGACAAGGCGGCAGGACGACAAGGCGGCAGGGCGACAAGGCGGCAGGACGACAAGGCGGCAGGGCGACAAGGCGGCAGGACGCCAGGACGCCAGGGCGACAAGGCGGCAGGACGCCAGGACGGCAGGACGGCAGGACGGCAGGACGCCAGGACGGCAGGACGGCAGGACGGCAGGACGGCAGGACGGCAGGACGGCAGGACGGCAGGACGCCGGGCGCCGGGGCGACAGGGCGCCGGGGCGGCAGGACGGCAGGGCGCCAGGACGGCAGGACGCCAGGACGCCGGGCGGCAGGACGCCAGGACGCCGGGCGGCAGGACGCCAGGACGCCGGGCGGCAGGACGGCAGGGCGCACCGTTGGTGCGCTGTGCGCGCCTGCACGCCCGCCTGGCGGGCGTGCAGGCGGGCGTGCGATTTGGCCACCCGGATCAGCCCTCGAAGCCAGCCGGATCCCTCCGGCTGGCCGTGGGTGCCGCCTCGGCCAGTGAGCGGGCTGCTCGTAACGGCCGGCACCGCGCGTACACCATCCTAGGAGGCTAGCTAGCGGCTACCCGGCGGGCGCGCTATGGCCCGGACATTGCGCCGGGCCGTGCGGAACCGGCGGGACGGCGGGATCGGCAGCGCCATCGTCTCGTCGGCGAACGGGTCCGCGCCGGCGCGGGCCGAGGTGACCGCTGACGATCAGGCGCGCGTGTTCGTCCTGCTCCGTGATGGGCGACCGGCTCCGCACCGGCGACGCGTCACTGGACGCTCCGGCGGCCCCGCTCCGGCGGCTCGGCGTTCTCCGGCGCCCCGCCAGGACCTAGCTGCAGCTCGGCCGCCTCCGGCGCCCCGCCAGGACGTAGCGGCAGCTCGGCCGCCTCCGGCGCCGGGCCGGGACGTAGCTGCAGCGCGGCGGCCGAGGCGAGGACCAGCAGGCCGCCGAGCAGTTGCGGGGCGGTGAGCAGCTCGCCGAGGGTGAGCGCGGCCAGGGCCGTCGTGACGACCGGCTCGAAGGTGGACAGGATCGCGGCGGTGGACGGGCCGGTGCGGCGCAGGCCGGCGAAGAACGTCAGCATGGCCAGGATCGTGGAGACCACCACGATGCACGCCAGCCAGAACCAGCCCGCCGGGGCGAAGGCCACGTCCACGCCGCCGGTGGCCAGGGCCTTTCCGGTCAGAGCGGCCGCCGCGCCGGTCATCACCAAGGCGGACAGCGGCAGCGCGGGCACGGTGTGCACCACTCGGTCGGACACCAGGATGTAGACGGTGTAGGTCAGCGCCGACCCGAACGCGAGCAGCGCCCCCAGCGGGTGGAACGCGACGCCGCCGGCGCCCAGCAGGACGAGCAGGGTTCCGCAGGAGGCGGTGAGCAGCGCCAGTGTGCGGCCCGGGGTGAGCCGGTCCCGGCCGAGCAGGACCGACCCGACGGTGACCAGGATCGGGTACGTGTAGAGGATCAGCGACAGCAGCGAGGCGTCCATCAACTGGAGCGCTTCGAAGAAGAGGGTCGCCTGTGTGGCGTACCCGACGGCGCCGAGGCCGAGCGCGACGAGCAGGACCCTGCCGCGTGGCCGGGGGCCCGGCCGCAGTGACGCGAGTCCGGCCAGGAACATCGCGGCCAGGCCGAAACGCACCAGCAGCAGCGCGGACGGCGAGACCCCGGCCTGGTACGCGAACTTGCCGAAGATCGCCATCGCGCCGAAGCAGGTGGCCGAGAGCAGGCAGAGCAGTGGTCCCATGCCGTCGAGCATCGACCGTCTCATCGTGAAGGTCCAGTGACGGTTTGTGGACCTGATTGATTAGAGTTCGTGCATGGTGGTGCTTGATCTGCGGCGTCTGCGGTTCCTGCGCGAGTTCGCCGAACGCGGCACGCTCGGCGCGGTCGCCACCGCCCTCGGTTACAGTCCGTCCGCCGTGTCTCAGCAGCTCGCCGTCCTGGAACGGGAGGTCGGAGCGCGGTTGCTGGAGAAGGCGGGCCGCGGCGTGCGGCTCACCGACGCCGGGCGGCTCCTCGCCCGGCACGCGGGGGTCCTGCTCGCGGCGGCCGAGGCGGCCACCGCCGACCTGGCGGCGCTCGGCGGCGAGGTGCGCGGCACGGTCCGTGCCGGCGGCCTGCAGTCGGCCGCCCGGAAACTGCTCGTCCCCGCGGTGGCGCGGCTCCTGGCGGAGCATCCCCGGGTTCGGGTGGAGATCGCCGAACTCGAGTTGGAGGCGGCACTGCCGGGGCTGCGCCTCGGCACGGTCGACCTGGTGATCAGCGACGAGTACGACGGTCATCCACGGCCCCGGCCGCCGGGCATGCGGTTCTCGGCGCTGCTGTCCGAAGCGGTACGGCTGGTGCTGCCGGCCTCCCATCCGCTGGCCGGATCCGGGGCGCCGGTGCCGCTGGCCGCCCTGCGCGACGCGGCGTGGGTGTCGTCGCACGAGGGCACCGGGCACCATGCCATGGTCGTCGGCACCTGCCGGTCGCTGGGTGGTTACGAGCCGGACCTGCGGCACCACTCCAACGACGCGGACGTGCAGCTGGAGCTGATCCGGGTCGCCGGTACGGTCGGGCTGCTGCCGGTGCTGACCCTGCCGCCGCCGGAGCCGGCGCTCGCGGTCCGGCGGGTGGCGGAGGCCGATCTGGGGCGGCGGCTGTTCGCGGTCACCCGGGAGGGACCGCTGTCGCCGGCGCTCGCCGCCTTCCTCGACGTGGTGACGGCTCAGGCCGCGACACAGTAGACGTCCCGCTGAACGGCCACGACCAGCTCACCGGTCGGCGCCCAGGCCAGGGCGGTGGCGGCGAAGGGCAGGCCGATCCGGGCCCGCTCCCGTGCGGTGGGCACGTCCACGATCGACACGGTCCCGTCGGCGCGGGCGACCGCGACGTCCGTGCCGCGGGCGGCCAGCGCGGTGACCGGCTCGATCTCGCCGGGCTGAAGCAGGGTGGCCACACCGGTACGCAGATCGTGCGCCCGGACCCGGCAGTCGAGCACCGTGATCACGGCGTCGCCGGCCCACGCCTGCGGCGACTCCCCGATCTCCACGGCCGCCTCGGCCGGGATCTCGGTGAGGGTGTCCTGGTCGTAGACGGTGAACGGGCCGAACATCCAGTTCACGGCCACTGCGGGACGGTCACCGAGGACGCCCGCGACGGCGCCGCGCGGCGGGTAGGGGTGCTCGATCGTACGACCGCCGGCCAGCCGGACCCCGCCGAGCGAGCCGTGGAACGTCACCGGCCGCCGATCCGGTGGGAAGCCGCCGTCGCCGGCCTGCCGGGCGCCGTCGGAGAGCCGCCAGCGGACCGGGCCGCCGTCGCCGACGATCCAGCCGTCCGCGGTCACCTGGATCCGGCGGATGTCACCGGGGCTGCGGGTCTGCTCGGGGGCCCGGTTCTCGCCGAGCCGCCACAGGGAGACCGCGTCGTCCTCCGGGGACACGGCGATCAACGATCCGGGGCCGTCCGCTGTCACGTGGGCGGCCCGTACCGGACCGTGCAGCGGCGCCCCGAACTCCCGTCCGGCGTCCACGTCCCAGAGATGCACCGCGCTGCCGCCGTCGAGAGTGAGCAGGCGGCGCCCGGTGGGCGTGGTCACGGCGCCGAGCCGGCCGAACCGGCGGGCCGGCGGTGTCGCGGGACGGTGGTGCGCGCCGGTCGCGGTGTCCCAGAGGACGATGCCGCCGTCCTGGTCCTGCACGGCGAGCAGCGCCGATCCCGGCCAGGCGGCGAGGGTGTGTGCGTCGGTCTCCAGGCGGCCGAGCGGCGTGCCGTCGGCCAGATCCCACAGGGTCACCGCCTCCCTGCCCCCGACCGCGGCCACCGGGCGCCCGGCCGGCCCGACGATCGCGAGAGCGCCCGCCCGCTCCCCCGTGCCGAAGGTGGCCGCCCGGCCGGCGACGCGCACGATGCCGTCCCAGCCGACGGTCACCACGTCCGGCCCGGCCAGGGCGAAGGCCTGCACCTCGGTGGCGTCCTCGTGGCCGGGCAGCACGCCGATCGGCTCGCCGGTGGCGAGATCCAGCATCACCGGCGGCTTCAGCCAACGACCGGCCACCGCCACCGTACGGCCACCGACCACGGCCGTGACCAGCATCGGATTGCCCGTGCCGGCACCCGGGTCGACGTCGGCGGTACGCAGCAGACGCCCGGAGGCCCGGTCCCAGACGCGCAGGCCCGCCGACGGGCACCGCTGGTCGTGCAGGTTGGGCGCGGGACAGTCGAAGTCCTCGTGGTGCTCGGTCAGCGTGACCAGCAGGTCGCCCGCGACGGCGACCGCGGACGGCTGCTCCGCCGGAAACGACCGGATCAGCGCCGGGTCCGGGCCGCTATCGGTTGACCAGGCGATACGCATCAGCCGATGGTAGGGGTCCGGCGGGCAGCAGCGGCAGCCGAACCGCCGCGGAGGGAATCCGGCCCTGGGCGTGCAGCACCGCCTTGATCACGGTCGGGTTGGGTTCGGCGAACAACGCGGCCGACACCCCGGCCAGCCGGTCGCCGAGGGCGCGGGCCGTCTTGACGTCCCCGTCCTGCCATGCCCTGAACAGCTCCACGAACGAGGACGTCTCCACATGTGCGGACGCCAGGATCCCGCCGTGCGCGCCCAGCGCCAGCATCGGCGAGATCAGCACGTCGTCCCCGCCGAGCAGGGCGAACCCGGGCGGTGGATCGGCGAGCAGCGCCACGGTGGTGGCGTCGACGGCGCCGGTCGCGTACTTCATGCCGAGCACCCCCGGGATCGCGGCGAGCCGCCGGATGGTGGCGGCGGACAGCTCCTGCCCGGTCCGGTACGGCACGTGGTAGATCACCCGTGGCCCGTCTCCGGCCTCGAAGTGGGCGACCACACCCTCCTCCCCTGGCCGGACGAACGGTGGCACCAGGCTCAGGGCGATCGCACCCGGTGCTGTCATCTCGGCTCCGACCAGCAGAGTCGCGCCGCGCTGCCGGGTCACCGCGGCGATGGTGTCCACGACCGCGCGCCGCTCGGCGGCGTCCAGCGAGCCCGGCTCGCCGGTCGTACCGAGCGCGACCAGACCGGCCGCGCCGCCGTCGAGAACCTCGTGCGCGAGGCGTTCCAGCACGCCGAGCGCGACGGCGCCGGCATCGTCGAAGGGAGTGATGAGAGGTACGTGAATCCCGGTCAGCATGCGCCCCAGCATCCGGCCGGCTCCACCGTAAGGTCCAGTTCACGTTCCTACCGCAAAACGTAAGCTGCACTGATGCTCGATGTACGCCGTCTCCGGCTGCTCAGCGACCTGCACCGGCTCGGCACGATCGCCGCGGTCGCCGAGGCCCGCGCGTACACGCCGTCGGCGGTCTCCCAGCAACTGGCCGCCCTCGAACGCGAGGCCGGGGTGCCACTGCTGGAACGCACCGGCCGCCGGGTGGCGTTCACCGCGGCCGGGCAGGTCCTGGTCCGGCACGCCGAGACGATCCTGGTGGCGCTGGAGGAAGCCGGCGCGGCGATCGCTGCCGTCCGGACCGGGCCCGCCGGACCGGTACGCATCGGCGCGTTCCCCAGCGCGATGCGAACCCTGCTGCCGCACGTCCTGGTCGACCTCGGCCGCGAGCATCCCGCCCTGGAACTGACCGTCACCGAAATCGACCCGGTCGCGGTGCCGGCCGCCCTGCGGGAACGCACCCTGGACGTCGGTCTGCTCAACGACTACGACATCGCGCCCGCCGCGGCGGGCCCGGCCCTCGACTCCGTGCCGCTGCTGGAGGAGACCGTCCACCTGGCCGAACCGGCGGGCACCGCGGCCGGCGCCCTGGCCGGTACCGCCGACGTGCCGTGGATTCTGGCGACCCCGGGCACGTTGTGTCACGAGGTCACCCTGCGGGTGTGCCGGGCGGCCGGGTTCACTCCACGCGCCCGGCACCACGCCGACGACTTCGCCACCGTACTCGCCCTGGTCGCCGCCGGGCAGGGCGTCTCCCTGGTGCCCGAACTCGCCGCTGTCACACCGCCCGAGGACGTGCGGCTCACCGCGCTGGCCATTCGGCGGCGCACCCGGGTCGCCTTCCGCCGCGGTGCCGCCACCCACCCGGCCGTCGCCGCCGTGATCGCCGCTCTCGAGGCCGCCGCCGGCGAGCGATGAGGCCGGGCGGGGTGGTCCATCCGGCCGTCGCCGGCTTGCGCTTCGCGGTTCCCAGACAACCACCCAGGCGGGGTGGTCCATCCGGCCGTCGCCGGCTTGCGCTTCGCGGTTCCCAGACAACCACCCGGGCGTACGCCGAAGGCCGTCTGATCTTGTGGTCGGCATGCGGCGACTGTCGATCGGCGGGCTGAAATCGCTGTCACCCGGCACCGCGGCACCGCGTGGGAACCGGGCCGGGTTCGTCCCCGGCGTGCTACGGCCGGAAGAGGACGCCCCCGGGCCGCAGCCCATGGTCCACCCGGCGGGTGACGCCGGGTCCGCATCACGGCGGACGACAGCTTCCCGACAGGTCCCTACCGTTCTCTCCCGAGTGACCGCG
The DNA here is from genome assembly GCF_040656595.1 of Actinoplanes sp. NPDC049802. Taxonomy (NCBI): domain Bacteria; kingdom Bacillati; phylum Actinomycetota; class Actinomycetes; order Micromonosporales; family Micromonosporaceae; genus Actinoplanes; species Actinoplanes sp. NPDC049802. The sequence continues at coordinate 4,098 of NZ_JBFAMR010000138.1, read as the reverse complement.
ACAGTGGTTCCCGGCAACCCGGGACACCGTCCACTTCGGGGGGACCGGTCGCCGTCGACACCTCGTGGGGGGAATGAGATGCAGGAACTCGTTGACCGTGCGCGCTCTCTGGCACCGTCGCTGCGAGCCCGGGCGGAGCAGTTGGAGGCGGTACGACGGCTGCCGCCGGACCTGGTGGACGAGCTGAGGTCGGCCGGCTTCTTCCGGATGTTCGTGCCCCGGTCGCACGGAGGGCACGAGATCGATCTGCGTACCGGGATGGCGGTTCTGGAGGCGCTGGCCACCGCGGACCCGGCGGTCGGCTGGACCGTGATGATCGGCTCGGAGACGCCGCAGTTGTTCGCGTTCCTCGGCCGGGAGACGTTCGACAAGATGTACGCGGCCGGTCCCGACGTGATCGTGGCGGGTGGTTTCAATCCGCAGGGCACGGCCGTCGCGGCCGGTGACGGTTTCCAGGTGGACGGGCGGTGGGCGTTCGGCAGCGGCAGCACCCACGCCGACTGGATCTTCGGCAACTGTGTGGTGACGGGCGCCGACGGCCGCCCGCAGCCGGGGCCGGTCCCGGAGACGCCGCTGATGCGCTCGATGCTGGTGCCGGCCTCCCAGGCGCGGGTCGTCGACACGTGGCATGTGCTGGGGCTGCGCGGCACCGGCTCGCACGACGTCGAGATCCGCGGGGTCCGGGTGCCGGGCGAGCACACGTTCGACCTGTTCGCCGGGGTGTCCTCGATCCCCGGGCCGGGTTTCGTCTCACCGTTGACTCATTTCATCCTGCACCTGGGCGCGGTCGCGGTCGGCATCGCGCAGGGCGCGCTGGACGCGACGGTCGAGTTGGCGACCGCCGGGAAACAGCGGCTGTACGCCCGGGCGCGGCTGGCCGACAGCCCACTGTTCCGGGCCGGGCTGGGCCGGGCCGACCTGACGTTGCGGGCCGCCCGCGCGCTGCTGGAGTCGACCGCCGACGAGGTGTGGGCGCTGTGCCGCGAGGATCCGGCCGGCCCGGCGGCGATCGGCCCGCGGGTCTCGGCCACGCTGACCTGGGTGACCGACGCCACGCTGTCCGTGGTGGACGCCTGCTACCGCTCCGGCGGCGGTCAGGTGGCCCGGGATTCCTCGCCGATTCAGCGGCGTTTCCGCGACATGCACACGTTCAGCCAGCATGCCGCCGCGGCGGAGGGCTGGCTGAGCGGCCACGGCGCCGCTCTGGTCGGTGATCCGGGCGGCCTGTCCTACTGATCCGGCGGTCGCCCCGCTCCGGAGCGAGACGACCAGCCGGAGCGAGACGACCAGCCGGAACGCGACGACCAGCCGGAACGAGACGACCAGCCGGAACGGGACACCGGCTATCCGGCCGCGATCTCCCGCAGCGTGTCCAGAACGAGGCGCACCGCCGCCCGGTGCAGGGTCTCCGGCCGGGTCAGCACGTCGATGTAGCGGCCGGCCGGCAGGTCCGCGAGCGGCCGCAGCACCAGCCGCGGGTCCGGAATCGTGGTGCGCCCGGGCAGAAGCGCCAGCGCCGCTCCGGCGGCGACCACCGAACCGGCCACGGTGAACTCGTTGATCCGGTGGGTGATGTCGAGCGGCCGGCCCGCCGCCGCGGCGATCGCGGTGAGCACGCCTTCGAGCGGGAAGCCGGTGTGCACGCTGATCCACGGGTACGTGCTGACGTCGGCCGCGGTCAGCCGCTCCAGCCCGGCGAGCGGATGGTCGGCCGACATGGCGACGTACAGCGGCTCGTGGATCAGCGGCACCACCGTGAGCCGGCCGGCCGGCCACGGCGGGCTGTGCGCCAGCCGATGCGCCAGCACCAGGTCGTAGTCACCGACGAGTGCCGGGAAGCCGGCGTGCGCCACGTCCTCGTCGCAGCACCGCACCGGTGGCCCGCCGGCCTCGGCGAGCCGGGTGATGAGCGGGGCGAACCAGGTCAGCCCGGCGCTGTGGAACGCGGCCACGGTCACCGGGGCGGCCGGGTCGTCCAGGTGATCGCCGACCGCCCGGGCCGCCCGGTCCAGCGCGGTCATCACGTCCACGGCGGCCGCCGCCAGGGCCCGGCCGGCGTCGGTGAGCACCAGCCGGCGGCCGCTGCGCTCGGTCAGCGGCACCCGCGCCGACCGTTGCAGGGTGTTCAGCTGCTGGGACACCGCGGACGGGGTGATGTGCAGCGCGCGGGCCACCGCGGCGACGCTGCCCCGCTCCCCCAGCTCGCGTAACAGTCTCAGGTGATGCGGATCCATCAGTCCCACTACATCGTCGATTCAGCAGATGGCGTCTTGTCTACCGGATCGGCGGGCCGCAGGCTTCCCGATGTGACCGGAGACCTTCTACTGCTCGCCGTGGCCGTCATCTGGGGCAGCAGCTACCTGGCGGCCAAGACGCTGACCGTGGCCGGGGGTGTGCTCGTCGTCCTGGCGCTGCGGTATCTCGTGTCGATGGCGGCCATGCTGCCGCTCGCCGTCACGCGGCGCCCCGGGCGGCGGGAACTCGGCGTGGGACTGCTTCTCGGCTGCACGCAGGCGTCGGTGCTGGTGCTGGAGACCTACGGTGTCTCGCTCACCAGCGCCACCAACGCCGGGGTGCTGATCAGCCTGACGATCCTGCTCACCGCGCTGATGCAGGGCGGGCTGCCGGGCCGGTTCCTGTGGGCCGCCGCGACGGCGACAGCCGGGGTGGCGCTGCTGGTGGCCGGTCCCGGGCTGCGCCCGCCGTCGGCCGGCGACGCCCTCATCCTGGCCGCCGCCGTGGTCCGGGCCGCCCACGTCACGCTCTCCGGGCGGCTGGCCAGGCCGGCGTACGACACGGTCACCCTGACCACGGTGCAGACCGTCGTCGGCGCGGTGGTCTTCGGCGTGGCGGCCGGGCCGGCGCTGGTGCCCACCGCGGCCGGGTTCGGGGCCGGGGAGTGGCTGGGCGTGCTCTATCTGGCACTGGGGTGCAGCGTGTTCGCGTTCCTGGTGCAGTTGTGGGCGATCCGGCGCACCTCGGCGGCCCGGGCGAGCCTGCTGCTGGGCACCGAGCCCGTCTGGGCCGTCCTCATCGGGGTGGGCGTCGGCGGCGAGCACCTGGGCGCGACCGCGGTGGCCGGGATCGTGCTGGTCCTCGCCGGTGTCTACTGGGGTCAGCGGGTGGAACGCGCCTCGAGGGCGCGCACCACGGCCGCCATGTCCTCGCCGCCGTGCCCGGACCGCTCCGCCTCCGCGTACAGCTCGGCGCAGACCTCCAGCAGCGGTGACGCGAAGCCGGCCCGGCGGGCCGCGCCGACGACGAGCCGGTTGTTGTAGTGCACGTCCCGGATCGACGCCTGCACCCGGAAATCGGCGTCGGCGAGCTTGCGGGCCTTGACCCGCGACACCGTGCTGGCCATCGGGCCGGCGTCCAGGACGGCCAGCAGGGTCTCCGGGTCGAGGCCGTGCCGCCCGGCGAAGTGGAACGCCTCGGCCAGCCCGGTCACCATGCTGATCAGATAGGTGTTGACGGCCAGTTTCATCAGCAGAGCGCCCGGCACGTCGCCGCAGCGCACGATCTCCCGGCACAGCGGCCGGAGCAGTTCCTCGATCTCCGGATCGCCTCCGGCGATCATCACCACCAGGTCGCCGCTCTCGGCGGGGCCGCGCGAGCCGGAGACCGGAGCCTCGACGTACGCGCCGCCGGCGGCCCGCACGTCGGCGGCGAGACCGGCGGCCCAACCCGGATCCGCGGTGCCCATGTTCACCAGCGTGCGGTCCTTGACCAGGGCGGCGAACGCGTCACTGCCGCGCCGCAGCACGGTGTCGGTGACGACGTCGTCGGCCAGCATCATGATCACTGTCGGAGCCGCGGCGAAGACCTCCTCCGGCCGGTCCGCGACGACCGCGCCGGCGGCCCGCAACGGCACGGACCGCTCCGGCGACCGGTTCCAGACGGTCAGCTCGGTCCCGGCCCTTGCCAGGTTGAGCGCCATCGGTTGTCCCATCACGCCGAGCCCGACGAATCCCACTCTCATCAGCCCGACGTTACGGACCGGGCGACCGCCGGGAAGCCGCCAATCCGCCACCCGTGGCCCGGCCTTGACGGTGTCGGCCGGGAAATCCGGCGTGTGGGGTTCGGGCGCGATTCGCGCCC
>NZ_JBFAMR010000137.1:2219-11403 GCF_040656595.1 Actinoplanes sp. NPDC049802 | reverse complement strand
GGGTGCGCTCCGCACCCGAACTCCACACGCGGGGTCACCAGGGCGCTGGGCACACCGCGGGACTCGAAGCGGCGGACCTCGAATCCCGGGCCGACCAGGCCGAGCACCATGTCGAGCGCGCGGCGCAGATCCTCCGGCCGGTCCGCGGTCGACCGGATCCCGATCAGCTCGGCCAGTTCGTCCATCGTGGAAACCTATCGCGGGCCGCCGGTCTCGCGTCCCGGCGCGCGGGCCGCCGGTCCCACACACCGGGACCTTCCTCCCGATCTGTGGCGCGGGCCATGTTCCGCCGCCGGTGGCGTCTGCTAACTTCCACGGCAGGTCATGAGCGCCAGCGCGAAGCCCCGGCTCGCTGGCCGGCAACCCTTCCGTTCGCGATGGGGTGCCCCGGGTGAGGACCAGGCCGATGTCGACCGACACCGGCAAATCGGCGAACCCGTGGAGGCGCGGTCATGCCATCTCTCGACATCCTCGGCGACGACCTCAAGGTCACGCTCACCTCCGGTGAGATCGTGCGTTTCGCGCACCTCGACTACGCGGCGTCGGCGCCCTGCGTGCGGGCCGCGGCCGACGCGGTCCAGGACCTGCTGCCGCGCTACGGCTCGGTGCATCGCGGCACGGGGGTACGCTCGCGCGGCTCCACGCTGGCGTACGAGCTGGCCCGTGACGTGGTCGCCGAGTTCGTGGGCGCCCGGCCCGGCGACGCGGTCATCTTCACCCGCAACACCACCGACGCGCTCAACCTGTTGGCGCGGGCCCTGCCGGCCGGGACCACCACGGTCCAGTTCGAGGGCGAGCACCACGCCAACCTGCTGCCCTGGCCGAACCCGCTGCGCCTGCCGCTGCCGTCGTCGGTGGAGGACGCGGTCGCCTCGCTGCGGCGGGCGCTGGAGAGCCTGGACGGCCCGGCCGTGCTGACCGTCACCGGCGCGAGCAACGTCACCGGCGAGGTGTGGCCGGTCCGTGAGCTCGCCGAGGTGGCGCGCGCCCACGGCGTACGGGTGATCGTCGACGCCGCCCAGCTGGCCCCGCACGCCCCGGTGAGTCTCGACGACCTGGGCGCCGACTATCTGGCGTTCTCCGGCCACAAGCTGTACGCGCCGTTCGGCGCCGGGGTGCTGGCCGGCCGGTCGGACTGGCTGGACGCGGCCGGCCCGTACCTGGCCGGCGGTGGGGCGAGCGCCGTGGTGGGCGACCGTCCCGGCGACCTGACCTGGGCCACCGGCCCGGCCCGGCACGAGGGCGGCACCCCGAACCTGGTGGGCGCGGTGGCGCTGGCCGCCGTCTGCGAGGCGCTGACCGCCGCCGACCGGACCGCCTTGCACGAGCACGAGCAGTCGCTGCTGGCCGGGCTGCGCGACGGGCTCGCCGGCCTGCCCGGGGTCACCGAGGTCAGCGTCTTCGGCCCGGACCACCCGCGGGTCGGGATCGTCTCGCTGGCCCTGGACGGCCACGATCCGGCGGTCGTCGCCCGGCGGCTGGACACCGAGCACGGCATCGGCGTACGCGCCGGGCAGTTCTGCGCCCACCCGCTGGTCCGCCGGTTGACCGGTGACGACCGGACCGCCGCCTGCACGGCCGGCGTGCCGGGGCTGCTGCGGGTCAGTTTCGGTCTGGGCAGCACCGCCGAGGAGACCTCCCGGCTGGCCGCCGGCCTGCGCGCGGTGCTCCGCACCTGACCGGCAACCCGGTCGTTCTGCGGCCCGGGCCCGGTACGGCCGATCTGGCCTTTCGTGGTGACGTGGGTGATGCGGCTCCGTGACCGGCTCCCGGCCGGTGGCGGCCTGCGCGACGAGGACTGGGCGGGGCGGCACCGGCTGCTGACGGTGCTGCTCGGCGTCTGCATGGTGCTGTTGACCGGGTTCGGCGTGTTCGGTGCCGGCCATCCGGCGGACCTGCTGGTCATCGACGGCCTGCTGCTGCTGTGCCTGGTCGGCGCGGTTCGCCTGCGCAACCGGCGGGTCCGGTCCAGTCTGGTGGCGTTCGGCTTCGCGACGGCCTGCGCCGGGTTCGTGGCGCTCTCGCACGGCCTCACCGAGGCGCACTTCTCGTTCTTCATCGTGGTCGCGGCGCTCGCCCTCTACCGGGACTGGGTTCCGTTCGGTGGGTTTCTGGCCGCCACCGTGCTCCACCACGCCGGTCTCGGTGTGGCCGACGCCGACCACACCTTCGGCCATGAGGCGGCGCGGGCGCACCCGATGGTGTGGGCGCTGCTGCACGGCGTCGCGGTGCTCGGCGCCGCCGGGTTCCATCTGGTCGCCTGGCGGTTCACCGAGAGCGAGGAGCGGCGCGCTCAGGAGAACCTGGACGAGAGCCAGGCCCAGCTCAGCGTCGCCTTCGACGAGACCCCGGTGCCGATGGCCATGTTCGCCCCGGACGGCCACGTGCTGCGGACCAACCCGGCCTACCGGGAGTGGCTGCGCCTGCCCGACGAGCTGCCGGACGATTTCAGCATGTGGCACCTTCCGTTGGCCGCGGTCAGCGAGGGGGAGACGCATCTGCTGCGGATGTTCGCCGAGACGCGTGAGCCGGTCACCGTCACCCGCCGGTACCGGCGTACCGACGACGGCTCCCTGATGTGGGTGCAGACGCACGGCACCGGCCTGTACGACCGTGACGGCCGTCTGCGGCTGATCGTGGTGCACTGCCTCGACGTCACCGCGATCCGCGACCACGAGGCCGAGCTGCGCTACCAGGTGCGGCACGACTCGCTCACCGGGCTGCTGTCCCGCCAGGCGTTCGAGCACGACCTGGATCTGCTGCTGACCGACAGCGCCGAGCCGGTCAGCGTCATCTACCTGGACGTCGACCGCTTCAAGTCGATCAACGACGGGGCCGGCCACGGCGCCGGTGACGACGTGTTGCGGGCCCTGGCGGTACGCCTCACCCGGGTGGTCCCGGACGGTGCCCTGATGGCCCGGCTCGGCGGGGACGAGTTCGTCGCCGCGCTGCCGGGCCCGTCCGGTACCGGCGTGCGGGTCGGCAACGGCATCCTCGCCGCGCTCGCCGAGCCTCTCTCGATCGGCGGCTCGGAGCTGCCCGTGTCGGTCAGCGTCGGCGTCACCACGGCCTTCGGCGGGGTGTCCGCCGAGGACGTCGTGCTCGCCGCGGACACCGCCATGTACGCGGCCAAACGCGACGGCGGCAACCGGCTCCGGGTCTTCACCGAGGAGCTGCGCGTCCCCGTACAGCAGAAGATCGCGGCGGAGGCTCGGGTGCGCCGCGCCCTGGCCGGCGACCTCCGGGCCACCCTGCCGTTGTGGTTCCAGCCGGTGGTCTCGACGGTGAACGGTGAGATCGTCGGCGCGGAGGCCCTGGTCCGGATGCGCACCCCGGACGGGGAGATCCTCAGCCCGTACCATTTCGTCACCGCGGCGGAGGAGACCGGCCTGATCGTGCCGCTCGGCGAGCACGTGCTGCGTTCCGCCGTCGGCCATCTGACGCACTGGTCGGACCGGCTCGGCTACGTGTCGGTCAACGTCAGCCCGCGCCAGCTCGCCGAGGCGGACTTCGTGGCGATGGTGGCCGGTGTGCTGGCCGGCGTTCCCGGCCTCGACCCGTCCCGGATCGTTCTGGAGGTCACCGAGACGGCGCTGCTGTCGTCGACGGTCGACGTCAGTGAGCGGCTCACCTCGCTCAAACATCTGGGTGTACGCATCGCCCTGGACGACTTCGGCACCGGCTACAGCTCCCTGACCTGGCTGAAGTCGCTGCCCGCCGACATCGTCAAGCTGGACCGCTCGTTCGTGGCCGGCCTGGCCGAGGATCCGCGCAAGGCGTCGATCATCCAGGCGGTGCTGTGGCTGGCCCGTTCGCTGAGCATGTCGACGATCGCCGAGGGCGTCGAGGAGCTGTCCGACTGGTACGCGCTGAAGGCCGCCGGGTGCCCGGCCGTACAGGGTTACCTGTTCAGCAAGCCGCTGCCCGGCGCCGAGTTCGATCAGCTGCTGTGGGCGTCCCACGAAAGGGCCACCTCGGGTGGAGTTCACTTGAACGAAACCACGGGGACCGTTCTGGCCGGTTAGAGTCCGGCCATCCTCGACAACGTTGATCCCTTCATCGGCACAGCGGCCACCGACCTGCCCCGGGCACACGGTCTCGCCGCCACCTGGTGGTGGCCGAAACCTCAGGTGGGCAACACGCACCCGGGCGCCACCTCCCCGTTCGGCATGGTCTCCGCCTGCGCCTACTCGGGGGCCTACCCGACCGGATACGGCCGGTACGCGAAGAACACCGAGGGCGTGCCGGAGGACATGTTCGGCCGGATGCAGGCGTCCGGTTTCACCCACTTCCAGCAGTCCGGAACCGGGGCAATCCGGAAATATTACAACTACGTGCGGGTCACCCCGATGGTGCAGCCGCTCGACGACCTGGGCCAGTCCTGGGCGCTGGAGGACGAGCGGGCCGAGGCCGGCTACTACGCCGCCAACCTCGAGACCGGCGTCCGCTCCGAGATCACCGTCGGCGAGAAGGTCGCGGTGCACCGCTACACCTTCCCCGACCACCACAGCGCCCGGCTCGTCATCGACCTGTCCTGCGGCGGCCTCGCCATCGACCTGGGCCGGACCGTGCCGCTGCGCGCCCAGATCGAGAGCATGGGTCACGGCCGCGGGCAGGGCACCGTCGTCATGGAGGGCGTGCCCCTGTCGGTCTACGTCGAGGTGGACAGTCCCGGCTGGCGGCAGATGCTCTGGTACGACCGGCGGCTCATCCCCGGCGGCACCCGGCTCGACTTCGACAGCATCCGGCACACCACGCTGCGCCCGTTCGGCATGCTCTTCATGGGCGCCGCCCGGGCCGGGCAGACCATCGAGGTACGTCTCGGCTTCTCGCTGCGCGGCTGCGACCAGGCCCGGCGCAATCTGGAACGCGAGTGCGGGGTGGGGCTGAGCGCGTTCGAGACGGTTCGCGCGCGTACCCGGGCCCGCTGGCGCGACCACCTGGGCCGGGTGCAGGTGGAGGGCGGCACCGGCGCGCGCCGCACGGTGATGGCGACCGCGCTCTACCACTCGCTGATCAAGCCGTGCATCGCCGGCGACGAGAGCCCCAACTGGCCCGACCCCGGCCCGTACGCGTTCGACATCTGCACCATGTGGGACATCTACAAGACGCAGATCCCGCTGCTGTCGGCGATCGTCCCGGACCGGGCCGGTGACGTGCTGGAGTCGCTGATCCGGGTGTGCGAGGAGGAGGGCAACTTCCCGATCGGCTACCGGATGGCCCGCGGCGCCGACCGGTTCTTCCGCCAGGCCAGCGCGCTGGCACACACCGCCCTGGCCGACGTGCACGCGCTCAAGCGGCCCGGCATCGACTGGAGCTGGGCGCTCGTGCACATGGTCGACGACCTGCGGCGGCTCTACGGCGAGGACTTCTGGGAACACGGCGTGGTGCATCCCATCACCCACACGCTCGATCTCGCGTACGCCCACCAGTGCACCGCGCAGGTCGCCCGCGCCCTGAACGACCACCGCCTGGCCGACGATCTGGAGCGGCGCGGCCGCGACTGGATCAACGCCTTCGACCCGGCCACCGGCCTGCTGCGCGACTCGGAGTTCTACGAGGGCGGCAAGTGGAACTACTCGTTCCGGCTGCTGCACGACATGGCCGGGCGGATCCGGCTGGCCGGTGGCGACACCGCGTTCACCGCCATGCTGGACCGCTTCTTCGGCTACGGCGCGGAGCCGGTCAAGCAGCCCGGCCGTTGCCCGGACCCGATGGAGATGACCGCCGGCTACGCGCTGAACCGGTTCGAGGGCCTCAACAACGAGCCGGACATGGAGGTCCCCTGGGCCTACCACTACGCGGGCCGTCCGGACCGCACCGCCGAGGTGGTCAACGCGGCACTGACCTGGCAGTTCGGGACCGGGCCGGGCGGGCTTCCGGGCAACGACGACTCCGGGGGCCTGAGCTCCTGGTACGTCTGGGCGTCGGTGGGCCTGTTCCCGGTGGCCGGCCAGAACCTGTTCCTGGTCAACGCGCCCGCCTTCGCCCGGGCGGCACTTCAGGTCGAGGGCGGCGAGTTCGTCGTCGAGACCACCGGGCATCGAGATTCACCGATCGGCGTCGACGGGATCGACCGTGTTCCGCGACCCCAGTACGTTCAATCCGCGACCCTCAACGGGAGACCACTGCACGCCACCCACCTGAACGCCGCCGACGTCCATCACGGCGGACGGCTGCACCTGCGTCTCGGCCCCGAACCCTCCACCTGGGGGCACGGGATCCGGCCGCCGTCCCTCTCCGCTCCGCACCCTAAGGAACGCCGATGAGCCGACCGACCCGCCGCCTCGTGATCGCGGTCCGTGCCGATCCGGTCATCTGTGGACACTCCGGCGAGGCCCGCAACCTCGCCGAGGTGGCCCTCACCCGTGGCTTCGACGACGTACGGCTGCTCACCTGGCCGATCCCCGCCCTCCAGACGGCCGGCCTCCCGCTCAAGCCGCTCGACCGGCTGCTGCCGTACAGCCCCGGCATCACCGTGGAACGGCCCGAGGCGGTGGGTGACTACCGCGTACCGGACGGCCGCCACCTGGCCGGCCTCACCGGTCGGCTGGTCGAACTGCTCGCCGAGGGCGTACCCACCGTCTGCCTGTCGATGTACCTGGTGCCGCACACTCAGGTGATCAACGACGCGGTCACCGCGGCGCGGGCCGCCGGCTTCGACCCCGACGTGCACACCATCGCCAAGGCGGTCGGCTCCGACGTCACCAACGTCATCCGCTCCTGCCTGCGTGAAGGCCGGTTCGGGGCGGCGACCGTGCTGCTCACCACCTTCCTGGCCAGCGACGAGGTGGTGGCGGTCTCCGAATACACCCGCGACGAGATCATCGCCTCGGCCGAGGAGGTGGACGCCCACTGCGGCACCACCTTCGCCGCCCGATGCCGTGAGCGGGTCACGGTGAGCTACCCGCCGATCGACGCGTCCGCCTTCCTGGACCGCGACCCGGCCGCCGTCGACGCCGCGCTGGCCCGCCGCGGCCTGAAACGCGACAAGTACATCCTCTTCCTCTCCCGGGTCGCCCGGGCCAAGGGCATCTACGACCTGGTCATCGCCTACGGTCAGATGCGCTGCCGGGACGACGTGAAACTCGTCGTCGCCGGTACCGGCCCGGCTCTCGAACACGTGCGGGCGATGGCCAAGGAGGACGACCGGATCGTCTTCCTCACCGATGTGGACGACGACGAGAAGCCGCTGCTCATGGCCGGCTGTGCGGCCTACGCCCTGCCCACCAAACCGGAACCGGACTTCGTCGAGACCTTCGGCATCGCGCTGGCCGAGAAGGCACTCACCGGCGGCGGCCCGATCATCACCACCACGACCGGCGGCGTCGGCGAGGCGGTCGGCGACGCCGCCGTCATCGTCGAGGCCGGCGACATCGGCGCGCTCGCCGAGGCCGTCGACCGGGTGGTGCTCGACATGTCCGCCGGGGAACGCCGGGATCTGGAGCGGCGCGCGCGGGCACACGCCATGGCCTTCGACCGCGGCGCGGTCTTCGACCAGCTCCTTCCCAAGAACCAATGAGGTGTACGGCGGACGAGCGCGCAGTCCGCCGTACACCCCGGTTTCAGATCCTGTTCTCCGCGGCCAGCATCTCGAGCTTGGCGTAGCCCTCGTTGACGCCGACCTCCATGCCGCTCTGGAGCCACGCGTCCCGGCCCTCGAAACTGTCCACCAGCGACTGGGCGTGCAGCCGGGTGCGGCCGTCGCCGAGGTCCTCGAACCACAGCGTCTCCAGCGCCACGCCCTCCGGCCGGCCTTCGAAGGTGAACGTCTGCACGATCCGCCCCGGGCCCACCTCGTGGAACGTGCCCCGGAACGCGTACTCCTCGTCGCCGCGCTTCGCCACGTAACGCCAGCTGCCGCCGGTGCGCGCGTCCCAGTAGTCGACGGTGTTGGTCAGCGAGTCCGGCCCGCACCACTGCACGAAGATCTCCGGATCGGTGTGCGCGCGGAACAGCTGCTCCGGCGTGGCCGCGAACTCGCGGGTCATCCGGATGATCGGCAGCTTCGGGTCGGCCTCGATGGTGGTCTCCACGATCTTGTTCATGACTGTTCCTCTCCCTTGTGCTCGGCGTCCGGCTTCTTGCCCGTCTTCTCGTCCATGGCGGCCAGAACCGCGTCGAGCCTGCGGTAACGCTGCTCGGCCCGGCGCCGGTAGTGCTCGATCCACTCGTCCATCCGGTCGAACACCTCCGTCTCCAGGTGCACCGCGCGGGGTTGCGGACCCGGCGGCCGGGTCACCAGCCCGGCCTCCTCCAGCACCTTCAGGTGCTTGTAGACGGCCTGCAGCGACATCCGATACGGCTCGGCGAGCTGATTGACCGTTGCGTCACCGTCGGCCAGCCGTGCCACCATGTCGCGCCGTGTCGGATCAGCGAGCGCCGCGAAGACCCGCGACAACGAATCCGCCGACATCAACCCCTCGTTTCAACTCTCTGGTTGAAACATAACGTAGCCATGGCTGCCGCGCGTGTCAACTGAAAAGTTGAAAGGCCAGCTCACGATGCCTTCTCCGTGCGAGTGGGTATTCAGGCCGGAATTCCCCGTCAAACGTCCTGTAAACACAATCTCGACGATCGGTTACGTATCTGTACCCATTCGGGGTTGCCGTCGGCCTACGATCGATCTCACTCGCCCACCTTTGCCGTTCACCGGCCCCTGGCCGAGCACGCCCGGACCACATCCGACGCCGGAGGAGCGTTCCGTGCACGACGAGATGATGACGCTGTTCGACGACTGCATCGCCCGGATGACGCGACTACGAGACCAACTCGCCGCCAGCCGGCGGGTCCACCCCGGCGAACGCCGCACCGCCGTCCTGGACGCCATCGCCGTAGCCGAACACTTCGCCACCGAAGCCGGCCGCACCGTGAGCCCCGCCCCGGCCATCCCGCTCCCCACGACGGCCTCCGCCGCTCCCACTCCGGCCGCCGTCGCGCCGGCCGCGCTCTCCGCTGTCCCGCGTACCGTTCCGGTTCCCGCCGCCGCTGCTCCGGCTGCTGCTGGGGTTCGCGCCGCTGCTGCGCCGGCTGTGGCTGCTGCGTCTTCCGCTGGTGCTGTGCCTGCTGGTGCTGGGTTTTCCGCTGTGGCTGCGCCGGCTGTGGCTGCTGCGTCTTCCGCTGGTGCTGTGCCTGCTGGTGCTGGGTTTTCCGCTGTGGCTGCGCCGGCTGTGGCTGCTGCGTC
>NZ_JBFAMR010000137.1:0-2122 GCF_040656595.1 Actinoplanes sp. NPDC049802 | reverse complement strand
GTCTTCCGCTGCTGCTGCGCCCGCTGGTGCTGGGTTTCCCGCCGCCGCTGCTCCGGCTGCTGCCGGCACGATCACCGCTGCGCCGGGTCAGTTTCGGTGATCGACTCCGTAACAGCCGCCGCGGCGGGTCATTGATCAGTCGGCCACCGGAACGAGCACCGCATAGGCGGACTCGATGCCGGGCTGAACCCCTTCCAGACCGACCGCCACCGGCCCCACCCCGGCTCCCGCGGTCCAGCCGATCGCCGTCTCCGCCCCGTCGCACGGCACGTCACCCTCGAGGAACACCCGGCCGGACGACCCGGTCTCGCTGCTCCGGACCACCACGGTGAGACTCCGCCCGGCCGCCGTGGCCGAACACGCCGCCCGCGCCTCGTACTCCTGCCCCTTCCGGGGAAGGCTGCTCAGGACCGTCGTGCCCTTGCCCTGATCCGCCCCCGCCGTATACACCCGGCGGCCCACCTCCCCGTCGACGGCAGCCGGCGGCGTGACCACGGGCATCGCCGACTTCGTCACCGCGGGCGTCTCGGGCGCGGCCGACGGCGGGGCACTCGCGGCCGGAGCCGCCCCGGTACTCGGTGCCGGAGCCGCCGCCCGTTCCTCCTCGGTGCACCCGGCCACCGCGAGGAGCAGAACAACCGGAACCATCCACAGGAGACGCGTCATGCCGATGATCGTCGCAGCCCGCGTCCAGCAGGACGGCCCCACCATCAGGGGCCGTCCACAGTGCGTTGAAGTCGGCGACCGCGTCACGTAGCTCCCCGGGAGCACCCCAACCTGTCCTGGCAGGACAAGAGCAGCGATTGGAATGGGTTCCTAGGATGCTCTAGGCCCTGTGGCCCGCGCCCGCAGCCGGTGCTACTCGGGTTCGGGGTGCCGTGTCGCGGTCTCGTCCGTGACTGCCGTGGCAGATCAACGAACAGCGATACCGAAAGCCATGGCTTGCTTCTCGGCGCCTTAGGGGACGTGGCGGGCAGCCCTTAGCGGAGAATCGGGGTCGGGGCAGGGTAAGCGCCGGTGCCGAGCCGTGCCGAGCGGTCCTACGGTCAGGACATGCCATCGAACAATGTCACCGTTCGCTTCGCGGCGCTGGACGCGCCGGCGCTCATGCTGGTGTACGGGGTGCTTCGCCTGATCGACGGACTGGACGGCGTTCGCGGCCCGGGTGGTCTGGCCTGGACCGCCGGGCATCTGGCGTTCCTCGCCTCGATGGTGCTGTTCGGGGTACTCACGGTCGGTCTCCGCGGGCTCGCGCCGCCGGGGGCCCGGTCGGTCGCCGCGGTGGCGACGGGCATGACCCTTGCCGGTGTGGCCTGCTTCCTCTGGGTGATCGCCGGTGATCTGTCGGCCGGCTTCCGGGCCGCCGCTCCGCTGCCTGAGCAGCTTCAAGCCGCCGGCCCGTTGCTCTTCGCCCTCGGCATGCTCACCATGCTCGGCCTGATGGTCGCCGCCCGGCGTGCGCCGGTGTGGAGCCCGCTGGTGTTCGGTGCCGGGATGGTGGCGTTGACCCTGGATGCCGGCAACCTTCCGCTGGCCGCGCTGATCCTGCTCGCAGCGCTGGCGCCACTGGCCCGTCCGGTACGCCGCCGGCCCGGCCTTGCCTACGCCGAGTCGCGCCGATACGTCTGACGTCGCGGGCGTTTCCGTCCGCAGATGGCGACGCGCTGTAGTCGATCTCTTTCGGCTGTTCGTGGGCGCGGTCTCGGAGCGTGCGAGTCAGCGCCCACGGTCGGCCGCGACCGTACGGCCGGTGCCGGCACTTCCGCATGTCTGGGCGGCGGCCGATGCGTGCGGGCGGGTGACGTGCTCCGGTGTCCGATCTCTGAAGGATGCGGATGCGGTGCTCCGGGCGTACATCTCGGGGGTGGTGTGCGAGGGAGCCGCTTGCGGTGACCGATCATCGTGGGGTGATGTTGTTGCTGCCCGCTGATGTCCTGCGCCCGCGCCGTCCCGATGAGCATTTCGCCGGGGAGGCGCGCGCCGCCCGGGAGGCCGGGATCGAGGTCGCCCTGATCGATCATGACGCGCTGAGCTTGCCGTTTAACCTGCCGGGGTTCGTCGATGTGACCCAGGTCGATCACGAGGGCAGCCCTTGCGTGATCATGGTTCTTGCGAAGGACCC
>NZ_JBFAMR010000136.1:0-11444 GCF_040656595.1 Actinoplanes sp. NPDC049802 | reverse complement strand
CTTCATGACCACCACCGATTTCCCGTACAAGAGTGACTGGGCACGACGGCAGTACACCGAGGGAAAAGCCGAAGGGAAGGCCGAGGGAAAAGCCGAGGGGAAGGCTGAGGGTGAGGCTGCGGCCGTTCTCACCGTGCTCGCGGCCCGGGGGCTGGAGGTCTCCGACGAGCAGCGTGCCAGGATCACCGGCTGCACCGATCTGGAGCAGCTCACCGAGTGGATTCGGCGGGCGGTGACGGTGGAGCGGGTGGAGGATCTGGGGCTGGAGATCCGTTAGGGGACGCGTCAGCCCGGCGGGCGCGCTACGGCCGTGAGGTCGCAGCGCGCCGCGTGGAGACGGCGGGGCGGGCGGAGTTGCGTGTGGGAACGGCTTCGCCCGTACCGGAGAAAGGTTGAAAGGGCGACCGCCCACCCGGGGTGAGCGGTCGCGCGGCGGGATCAGAGGACGCGGTGCACCCAGCCGAAGGGGTCTTCGGCGAGGCCACGCTGGATTTCGACGAGCTGTTTGCGGATGCCCATGGTGACCTCGCCGGGACCGCCGTCGGCGACGGTGAATTCGCCGTCCTCGCCGCGGATCGCTCCGATCGGGGTGATCACCGCGGCGGTGCCGCAGGCGAAGGCTTCGCGGACCCGGCCGGAGGCGGCCCCCTCGCGCCACTCGTCGAGGCTGACCGGGCGCTCCTCGACCTTGCGGCCGGCCCGGCCGGCCAGCTTGATCACCGAGTCGCGGGTGATGCCGGGGAGGATGGTGCCGCTCAGCGGCGGGGTGACCAGGGTGCCGTCGTCGAGGACGAGGAAGACGTTCATGCCGCCGAGTTCGTCGATGTACTTTCGCTGCACCGCGTCGAGGTAGACGACCTGGTCGCAGCCGTGTTCGGCGGCCTCGGCCTGTGCGGAGAGGCCGGCCGCGTAGTTGCCGCCGCATTTGGCGGCGCCGGTGCCGCCGGGGGCCGCGCGGGTGAAGTCGGGCGACACCCAGATGGTCACCGGCTTGACGCCGCCGGAGAAGTAGGGGCCGACCGGGGAGGCGATGACCAGGTAGAGGTATTCGGTGGCGGGCCGGACACCGAGGAAGACCTCGCTCGCGTAGGCGAACGGGCGCAGGTAGAGACTGCCCTCGGGGTCCTCGGGGATCCAGTCGCGGTCGATCTTGATGATCTCGTGCAGCGACTGGAGGAACGTCTCGACCGGCAGGGCCGGCATGGCCATCCGCTGGGCGGACAGGTTGAACCGGTTGGCGTTGGCATCCGGGCGGAACATGGCGACGCCGCCGTCGGGCAGCGTGTACGCCTTCAGACCTTCGAAGATCTCCTGGGCGTAGTGCAGCACGGCGCTGGCCGGATCCATCGGGATCGGCGCGCGAGCCTCGACGCGCGGCTCGAACCATCCCTTACCGTCCGCGTAGCGCACGGTGACCATGTGGTCGGTGAAGATGCGGCCGAAACCGGGGCTGGCGAGGAGGGCGGCGCGGTCCGCGTCGCTCACGGGTGCCGGGTTCGGACGGATCTCGAATGCGAGGTTGTCACCACCGCTCATAACAGGTGGACCTGCTTTCTGCAGAAGAATGTAAGCATGCGGGGGCACCCGTAGTGCCCCATGAATTTACCCCGAACGGTCGTTAACGCAATGACCTCGGGTGACGAAGCCCGGGAGGGCTCAGAGTGCGGAGGCGACCCGGTCGCCGACCTCGGCGGTACGCAGTGGCGCGCCCGGGGCCCGGGACGCGACCTCAGCCGCGACCGCCTCGGTTACTCGCCCGGCCTCGTCGAGGCGGCCCAGGTGCTCCAGCAGCAGAGCGGCGGACAGGATGGCGGCCGCCGGGTCGGCGATGCCCTTGCCGGCGATGTCCGGCGCGGAGCCGTGGACGGGCTCGAACGTCGACGGGAACTTGCGCTCCGGGTTGACGGAGCCGCTGGCCGCCATGCCGATGCCGCCGGTCACCGCGGCGGCGATGTCGGTGAGGATGTCACCGAACAGGTTGTCGGTCACCACCACGTCGAACCGCTGCGGGTTGCTGACCATGAACATGCTGGCCGCGTCGATGTGCTGGTACTCGGTGGTGACCTCGGGGAACTCGGCGGCGACCGCGGCGAAGGCCCGCGACCACAGGTTGCCGGCGTGGGTGAGCACGTTGGTCTTGTGGACCAGGGTGACGTGGCGGCGGTCGCGGCGCCGGGCCCGGGCGAACGCGTCGCGGATGACCCGCTCGACGCCGTGCCTCGTGTTCAGGCTCTCCTCGGTGGCGATCTCGGCGGGGGTGTCCTTGTGCAGGACGCCGCCGGCGCCGACGTAGAGGCCCTCGGTGCCCTCACGGACCACGACCATGTCGATCTCGCCGGGCTTGACGCCGGCCAGCGGGCTGACGGTGCCGGGCCACAGCTTCGACGGGCGAAGATTCACATACTGATCGAAGTCGAAGCGGAGCTTCAGCAGCAGGCCGCGCTCGAGGACGCCCGGCGGGACGCTCGGGTCGCCGATCGCGCCCAGCAGGATGGCGTCGTGGCCGGCCAGCTCGTCCTGAACCGACTGCGGCAGGACCTCGCCGGTGCGGTGGTAGAGACGGGCGCCGAGGTCGTACTCGTTGTAGTCGACTCCGGGGAGGACGGCGTCGATGACCTTGCGGGCCTGCGCGGTCACCTCAGTGCCGATGCCGTCGCCGCCGACAACCGCGATCCGCGCCACGCTCACGTCAACTCTCCCCACACGTCTGGTCAACCCAGGCAAGGCTACCCGCCCGTCCCGAAACACGGAACGGCAGTCCCACAAAGCGAACAGCCCCCGGGCCGCGGCAAACGGTCCGGGGGCTGTGGCGACGAGAAATCCCGCCGGGATTACGCACCGCTCGCCCCGGGGACGGGCACCGTCACCCGAAGACGGGCCCGGTCGAGACGCGCGGCTGGGACAACGCTAGCGATGCGGACTAATGACGCGCAAGACGCGCGGCCCCGCGTGTCGGACTCGCCCCCACGCCGCGCTCACGAGGAAGGCCCGGCACGGGGCCGGGCCTTCGCCGTACCGATCAGGAATCAGGCGGTCTCGGTGATCGGCCGGTCCACCCAGCTCATCATGCCGCGCAGCTTCTTGCCGGTGACCTCGATCGGGTGCTCGGCGCCCTGCTCACGGTACTTCTTGAGCTCGGGGCCGCCGGCCTCGTCGTCGGCGATCAGACGGCGGGTGAACTCGCCGGACTGGATGTCGGCGAGGATCGCCTGCATCTCCTTCTTGGTCTCGGCGTTGATCACGCGCGGGCCGGAGACGTAGTCACCGAACTCGGCGGTGTCCGAGACGCTGTAGCGCATCCGGGAGATGCCGCCCTCGTACATCAGGTCGACGATCAGCTTGAGCTCGTGCAGGCACTCGAAGTAGGCGATCTCCGGGGCGTAACCGGCCTCGGTGAGCACCTCGAAACCGGTCTGCACCAGCGCCGCGGTGCCGCCGCAGAGGACGGCCTGCTCGCCGAACAGGTCGGTCTCGGTCTCCTCCTTGAACGTCGTCTTGATGACGCCGGCGCGGGTGCCGCCGATCGCCTTCGCGTACGACAGGGCGAGCGCCTGGCCCTCGCCGGTCGGGTCCTGCTCGACCGCGATCAGGGCGGGAACGCCCTTACCGTCCACGTACTGGCGGCGGACCAGGTGGCCCGGGCCCTTCGGGGCGACCATGGCGACGGTGACGTCGGCCGGCGGCTTGATCAGCTCGAAGCGGATGTTCAGGCCGTGGCCGAAGAACAGCGCCTTGCCCGCGGACAGGTTCGGAGCGATCGACTCAGCGTAGATCTTGCGCTGCGCGGTGTCCGGCGCGAGCACCATGATCACGTCGGCCCAGGCGGCGGCCTCGGCCGGGGTCTTCACGGTCAGGCCCTGCTCCTCGGCCTTCGGGCGGCTCTTGGAGCCCTCCTGCAGGCCGACCACGACCTCGACGCCCGAGTCGCGCAGCGACAGCGAGTGGGCGTGGCCCTGGCTGCCGTAGCCGATCACGGCGACCTTCTTGCCCTGGATGATCGACAGGTCAGCGTCGCCGTCGTAGAAAACTTCCGCGGTCATGACTTCCTTCTTCTGATGGGTCTTCGTGCGTGGATGTGAGATCAGGCGGCGCGGAGCGCGGGGCCCGTGGTGATGGAGCGGGAACCGCGGCCGATGGCCACGAGGCCCGACTGGACCATCTCCTTGATGCCGTACGGCTCGAGGTCGCGCAGCAACGCATCCAGTTTGTCGGGATTACCGGTGGCCTCGATCGTCAGGGTGTCCGGAGCGACGTCGATCACCCGCGCCCGGAACAACTCGACGGTCTCGAGCACCTGGCTGCGCTGCGCCCGATCGGCACGCACCTTGACCAGCAGGAGCTCGCGCTGGACCGACTGGGCCGGGTCCAGCTCCACGATCTTCAGGACATTGACCAGCTTGTTGAGCTGTTTGGTGACCTGCTCCAGCGGGGACGACTCGGCGTCCACCACGATCGTGATGCGGCTGACGTCCGGGTTCTCCGTCTCGCCGACCGCAAGGGAGTCGATGTTGAAGCTGCGCCGGGAGAACAGGCCGCTGACCCGGGCCAGCACACCCGGCTTGTTCTCGACCAGCACGCTCAGCGTGTGCTTGGTGCTCACAGGTCGTCCTCCTCGAACGTCGGGCGCACGTCCCGGGCGAACATGATCTCGTCGTTACTGGTGCCGGCCGCGACCATCGGCCACACCATGGCGTCCTTGCCGACCGTGAAGTCGATGACCACCGGAGCGTCGTTGATCTCCATGGCCTGCTTGATGACCTTGTCGACGTCGTCCTTCGACTCGCAGCGCAGACCGACACAGCCGAGCGCCTCGGCCAGCTTCACGAAGTCCGGGATCCGGTGCTTGTGCGTGCCCAGCTCGGTGTTGGAGTAGCGACCGTCGTAGAACAGGGTCTGCCACTGCCGGACCATGCCCAGGTTGCCGTTGTTGATCACGGCGACCTTGATCGGGATACCCTCCAGGGCGCAGGTGGCCAGCTCCTGATTGGTCATCTGGAAGCAGCCGTCGCCGTCGATCGCCCAGACCTCGGTGTCCGGCCGCGCGACCTTGGCGCCCATCGCGGCCGGAACCGCGTAGCCCATCGTCCCGGCGCCACCGGAGTTCAGCCAGGTGCCCGGCTTCTCGTACTTGATGAACTGGGACGCCCACATCTGGTGCTGGCCCACGCCGGCGCAGTAGATCGCGTCCGAGCCGACCAGCTCGCCGATCCGCTCGATCACGTACTGCGGGGCCAGGCTGCCGTCGGTCGGCTCCTCGTAACCCAGCGGGTAACGCTCACGGATGTCGTTCAGCGTCGACCACCAGGCCGCGTACTGGTCGGTGCCGCCGGCCGAAGAGGACACCGCCGCGATCAGCTCGTCGATCACGTGCCGGGCGTCGCCGACGATCGGGACGTCCGCGTGCCGGTTCTTGCCGATCTCCGCCGGGTCGATGTCGGCGTGCACCACCTTGGCGTCCGGGGCGAACGAGTCCAGCTTGCCGGTGACCCGGTCGTCGAAGCGGGCACCCAGCGTCACCAGCAGGTCGGCCTTCTGCAAGGCGTACACCGCGGGGACCGTGCCGTGCATGCCGGGCATGCCCAGGTGCTGCGGGTGCGAGTCGGGGAACGCGCCGATGCCCATCAGCGTGGTCACCACCGGGATGCCGGTCAGCTCGGCCAGCTTGCGCAGCCCGTCGGTGGCGCCTGCCTTGTGCACGCCGCCGCCCACGTACAGAACCGGCCGCCTGGCCGCGGCGATCAGCCGGGCCGCCTCGCGGATCTGCTTACCGTGCGGGTGCAGGGTCGGCCGGTAACCGGGCAGGTCCAGCGCCGGCGGCCAGGAGAACATGGTCTGCGCCTGGAGGACGTCCTTCGGGATGTCGACCAGGACCGGGCCGGGCCGGCCGGTCGCCGCCAGGTGGAACGCCTCGGCCAGGGTCCGGGGCAGCTCCTCCGGGTTCTGGACCAGGAAGTTGTGCTTGGTGATCGGCAGGGTGATGCCCTGGATGTCCGCCTCCTGGAAGGCGTCCGTGCCGATGAACGACCGGCCGACCTGCCCGGTGATCGCGACGATCGGCACCGAGTCCATGTACGCGTCCGCGATCGGGGTGACCAGGTTGGTGGCGCCCGGCCCGCTGGTCGCGATGCAGACACCGACCTTGCCGGTGGCCTGGGCGTACCCGGTGGCGGCGTGGCCCGCGCCCTGCTCGTGGCGCACCAGGATGTGCCGCACCTTCGAGTCGAACAGCGGGTCGTACGCCGGCAGGATCGCCCCGCCGGGGATGCCGAACGCGACCTCTACTCCGAGCGCCTCGAGCGACCGGACGAGCGCGCCGGCACCGGTGGTGGCGACCGGGGCCACAGTGGTGGAAGCGGTGTTCACGGCCGCCGCGACGGTGGCCGGAGTGACTCGGTGGGCGAGGGATTCGGGAGTGGGTCTCGTCATGGCAGTTCAGACCTTTTCGGGTTGGTCGCACCGGTACTTGAGCAACAAAAAAGGCCCTCGTGCGGGATGCACGGGACCTAGCGCACTCTCCAGTGGGAGAGTGCGCTCAGATAAGTACTCGGGACGCGAAGCACATGCGGCTAACCTTGCCCCATCTCACGGCCTGAGTCAACTGATCCCACATTTTGATCACCAGAGGTGGTGACGAAATCCGGATCACTGGGCAATAGGGCCCTGACCTGCCGCATCCCCGGGCCGAGCCGGACCACCTGGCTGCGGGCCGCGGCGTCGATCGGCGGGCTGACCCGGGGCGCCGGCAGCGGGCGCGGGCCGACCGGGCGCAGAGTCCGCAGCCGGGACTCGAAGTGTTCGGGCGGGACACCCCAGCCGAACAGCGAGCCCTGCCCGAGCCGGCAGCCGGCCTCCTCGACGATCGCCCGCTGCGCCTTCGTGCCGATGCCCTCGGCCAGCACCTCCAGACCGAGCCGGTGCCCGAGCCGGACCACCACGTCGACCAGCGGGGCCGCCGTCCCGGTACGCGACTCCGGCTCCGCCACCAGCGCGTGATCGATCTTGAGAATGTCCACCGGGAGGGTCCGCAGCTGGCCCAGCGACGAATAGCCCGCGCCGAAGTCGTCCAGCGCGATCCGCACCCCGGTCCCGCGCAGCTCCGCCAAGCGGCGGACCAGCTCCTCCATGTCGGTGGCGACGGCGTGCTCGGTCACCTCCAGCACGAGACGCTGCGGGGGTACGCCGTACTCCGCCAGCACGTCCGCCACCTGGGCGGCGTAGTCGGAGTTGTGCAGCTCCTTGGGCGACAGGTTCACCGACAGCCAGACGTCGTGCCCCTTGGCCCGCCACTCGGCGAGCTGCTTGCACGCCTGCTCCAGCACCCACGCGCCGATCCGGTTGATCAGCCCGGACTCCTCGGCCACCGGGATGAACTCGACCGGCGGCACCCGGCCCAGCTCCGGATGGGTCCAGCGGAGCAGCGCCTCGGCGCCGACCGGGCGCATCGACGGCAGCGCCACCACCGGCTGGAAGACCAGACTCAGCTGACCACGGTCGATGGCGTGCCGCAGCTCGCCGGTGAGCGTGGCCCGGCGGCGCAGCAACTCGTCGTACCTCGCCTGGTAGCGCTCCACCCGGTTCTTGCCGCGCTGCTTGGCGTAGCGCAGGGCCAGGTCGGCGTCGTGCAGCAGCTCGCCGGTCGCGGCCACCCCCAGGCTCGCGGACAGGAAGATCGAACCACCACCGTCCACCTCGTACGGCTCCCCGAGCACGGCCAGCAGACGGTGCGCCGCCAGCACCGCCTCGTCCGCGTCGCCGCGCATCAGCACCGCGAACTCGTCACCGCCCAGCCGGGCCGCCACGTCACCGGCCAGCAGGTTGCGCCGCAGCCGGGCGCCCACCTCGGCCAGCACCGCGTCGCCGACGTCGTGGCCCCGCATGTCGTTGACGGTCTTGAAGCCGTCCATGTCGATGCCGATGAGTGCGGACTGCCGCGCGGAGGACCGCAGCGCCCGCTGGAGGCCGCGCCGGTTGGCCAGCCCGGTCAGCGGATCGGTGTGCGCCAGTTCGCGGAAGTGCGCCTCGCTCTGCCGCAGCCGCAGCGTGTAGCGGCGGACGTCGTCGAGCGCCAGGTACTGCCGGGCGACCAGGGCCAGCCCCACCACGGCGGCGCCGAAGTAACCGGCCGCGTCCAGCGTCCCGCCGCGGGCCAGGTGGTAGCCGAGCGCGCTGAGCAGCGCCAGCATCGGGAACACCGCATACGCCCCGCCGCGCTCCAGCACGTCGCCGGTCACCTGGACCGGGCGGTCGGCGACCCGCACCGCCCACGCCGCCACGGCCAGCCCGGCGGTCAGCAGCAGCCCGCTGGCCAGCGTGAAACCCTCGTTGCCCCGGCAGAGACCGACGGCCAGCACGTTCGCCGCGGCGGCCACCAGGCCGACACCGGCCGACACCCGGACGGTGTGCCGCCGCGGCCGGTGGGCGTGCAGCGCCAGCACCGCGGTCAGACCGAGGGAGAGCACCACCAGAACCGCCGGCACCAGGATGGCGGGACACCGGTACGGCGTCGCGTCGCCGAGGATCCGGGTCGGCCGGCTGACCAGCACCCATCCGACGAACCAGATCGCGGCCGCGATGACCAGCCCGTCCAGGACGTGCCGGACCGCGGCGGCCGGGCCCCGGGCGGCGCCGGGCAGCGCCACCGTCCCGGCGAGCAGGACGACGACGCCGATCGCGGTGCCCGTGGCCACCGCGGTGGCCAGCGCCTGGGCGTACCCGGGAGAGTGATGGTGGCCGGTGATCAGCGCGGTGGTCAGGCCGGCCAGCGCCGCCGCGGTGACCAGCGCCCCGCCGGCGGCCAGCAGCAGATGCGCCCGCCGGGCCGCGCCGGTGTGCCGGTGACCGGACCGGGCCAGATAGGCGACCGCCGGTACGGCGACCAGCAGGCCCACGAGGCCCGCCAGATCCATTCCGGACGGTGAGTGCACGGACACACTGTGCCCGATCTTCGTCGATTCCGACACCCCCGGCGTCCCGCGCTGTGGACGTCAGGCGCTGTTCCAAGCCCCGGCGGTGGCACTATTGAGGGATGCCTGAGCTGCGCTCCCGGACCTCGACCCATGGTCGCACCATGGCCGGCGCGCGCGCCCTGTGGCGCGCCACCGGCATGACCGACGACGACTTCGGCAAGCCGATCGTCGCCATCGCCAACAGCTTCACCCAGTTCGTACCGGGTCATGTGCACCTCAAGGACCTCGGCGGCCTGGTCGCCGAGTCGATCGCCGCGGCCGGCGGCGTCGGGCGCGAGTTCAACACCATCGCCGTGGACGACGGCATCGCCATGGGTCACGGCGGCATGCTCTACTCGCTGCCCAGCCGCGAGCTGATCGCCGACGCCGTGGAGTACATGGTGAACGCGCACTGCGCCGACGCCCTGGTCTGCATCTCGAACTGCGACAAGATCACCCCCGGCATGCTGATCGCCGCGCTGCGGCTCAACATCCCGACGGTGTTCGTCTCCGGCGGCCCGATGGAAGCCGGCAAGACGATCGCCATCGAGGGCGTCGTGCACGAGAAACTCGACCTGGTCGACGCGATGAGCGCGGCCGCCAACGACAACGTGACCGAGCAGCAGCTCGACACGATCGAGCGGTCCGCCTGCCCGACCTGCGGCTCCTGCTCCGGCATGTTCACCGCCAACTCGATGAACTGCCTGACCGAGGCGATCGGCCTGTCGCTGCCCGGCAACGGCTCGACGCTCGCCACGCACGCCTCCCGCAAGGCGCTGTTCACCGAGGCCGGCCGGCTGATCGTGCAGATCGCCAAGGAGTACTACGAGAACGACGACGAGTCGGTGCTGCCCCGCTCGATCGCCAACCGGGACGCCTTCGAGAACGCGGTGGCCCTCGACGTGGCGATGGGCGGGTCGACCAACACGATCCTGCACCTGCTGGCCGCGGCCCGCGAGGCCGAGCTCGACTTCAGCGTCTCCGACATCGACGCCATCTCGCGCCGGGTGCCCTGCCTGTCGAAGGTCGCACCGAACAGCCCGAAGTACCACATGGAGGACGTGCACCGGGCCGGCGGCATCCCCGCCCTGCTCGGTGAGCTGCGGCGCGGCGGCGCACTGAAGGAGAACGTGCGCGCCGTGCACTCTCCGGACCTCACCACCTGGCTCTCCGACTGGGACATCCGGGGCGGATCAGCCAAGGAGCAGGCGCTGGAGCTGTTCCACGCCGCACCGGGCGGAGTGCGCACCACCGAGCCGTTCAGCACCACCAACCGCTGGGCGACACTCGACACCGACGCCGAGGGCGGCTGCATCCGGTCGGTCGAGCACGCGTACACGGTCGACGGCGGCCTGGCCATCCTCTTCGGCAACCTCGCGCCGGACGGCTGCGTCGTCAAGACCGCCGGCGTCGACGAGTCGATCTGGAAGTTCACCGGCCCGGCCCGCGTCTACGAGTCGCAGGACGACGCGGTCGCCGGCATCCTCGGCAAAGAGGTCGTCGAGGGCGACGTCGTGATCATCCGCTACGAGGGCCCGCGCGGTGGCCCCGGTATGCAGGAGATGCTCTACCCGACGTCGTTCCTGAAAGGCCGCGGGCTGGGCAAGGCGTGCGCGCTGATCACCGACGGCCGTTTCTCCGGCGGCACGTCCGGCCTGTCCATCGGCCACGTCTCCCCCGAAGCGGCCGCCGGCGGCCTGATCGCGCTCGTCGAGACCGGCGACGAGATCACCATCGACATCCCCGGCCGCGGTATCACGCTGAACGTGCACGACGACGTCCTGGCCCAGCGCCGCCACGAGCAGGAGCGACGGCCTCGCCCTTACACGCCGGCCGACCGCCAGCGGCCCGTCTCGGCGGCGCTGCGCGCCTACGCCTCGATGGCGACGAGCGCCAGCGACGGCGCCTACCGGCGAGTCCCCGAATAATCACCCCGATCGGCATGATCCGCGGCGAGGACGGCGAATCCACCGTCCTCGCCGACGGCGAACCCGGTCAGGTCACCGTGAGCATCCGTAGACAGCTAGCCGAAATCCAGCGCGGCCTCGCCGAAGACCCCTTCGGCTGGGTGCACCGCATCTTCTGATCCCACCGCACGACCGCTCACCCTCGGTGGGCGGTCGCTCTTCAGCCCTTCTCCGGTACGGGCGAAGCCGTCCCCAGACACAACTCCGCCCGCCCCGCCGTCTCCACGCGGCGCGCTGCGACCTCACGGCCGCGGCGCGCCCGCCGGGCTGATGCGTCCCCTAATGGATCTCCAGCCCCAGATCCTCCACCCGCTCCGCCGTCACCGCTCGCCGAATCCACTCGGTGAGCTGCTCCAGATCGGTGCAGCCGGTGATCCTCGCGCGCTCGTCGTCGGAGACCTCAAGCCCCCGGGCCGCGAGCACGGTGAGGACGGCCGCAGCCTCACCTTCGGCTTTTCCCTCGGCTTTTCCCTCGGTGTACTGCCGTCGTGCCCAATCACTCTTGTACGGGAAATCGGTGGTGGTCATGAAA
>NZ_JBFAMR010000135.1:0-11850 GCF_040656595.1 Actinoplanes sp. NPDC049802 | reverse complement strand
AGAGGGCCGTCCCCGAAACATCTCGATCAGCATTTCGTGCAGGTGCGACGGCATGACAATTACCGTACCGCTAGTTGCTCCATGAAGCTAGGCACTGGACAGGTGTGCATGAGCTGTCAGTCGAAGTCCTTGCCGCGGCCGCGCTTCACCTGGGCGCGGCGCTTCTTGTCGGCGATGCGCCGCTCGACCGCGCCGCGGGTCGGTTTCGTGGCGCGGCGCTGACGGGGTGGCGGAGCGATGGCGGCGGCCACGACGGAGGCGAGCCGGGCCTCGGCGGCCTCGCGGTTGCGCAGCTGCGAGCGGTGCTCCGAGGCTGTGATGGTCAGGACGCCGGCGACCAGGCGGCCGCCCAGCCGGTCGACGGCTCGTTCACGCAGTGTGGGTGAGAGCACCTCGGAGGCGGCAAGATCCCAGGACAACTCGACCCGCGAGTCGGTCGTGTTGACGCCCTGGCCGCCGGGGCCGCTGGAGCGGGAGAACCGCCAGCTCAGCTCCCCCTCGGGGATGAACAGGCCAGGCCGAATGAGTACGTCAGCCATGAGGTCCCTTTTCCCTGAGCACGCCGTCGAACACGGCGCCCAGCATCGCACCCGCGGTGATCACGCGCCATCGGGATTATCCGGCCGCGCCGGAATCGTCCGCGACAGGGCAAGATTGGTCGGGTGACGTCACCAACCGCACCGGTCGCCACGACCGGGTATCCGTGGCCCATTGAAACCACGCGGCTAGCGAACGGCCTGCGCGTCGTCGTCAGCGAGGACCGGACGGCGCCGGTCGTCTGCGTCAACCTCTGGTATGACGTCGGCTCCCGGCACGAACCGCCGGGCCAGACCGGGTTCGCGCATCTCTTCGAGCACCTGATGTTCGAAGGCTCGCAGCACGTGAAGAAGACCGAGCACATGAAGCTGGTGCAGGGTAACGGCGGCTCGCTGAACGCGACGACCAACCCGGACCGGACGAACTACTTCGAGACCATGCCCTCCGAGCACCTGGAGTTGGCGTTGTGGCTCGAGGCGGACCGGATGGGCGGGCTGGTTCCGGCGCTGACCCAGGAGACGCTGGACAATCAGCGCGAGGTGGTGAAGAACGAACGGCGCCAGCGGTACGAGAACGTGCCGTACGGCGACGCCTGGCTGCGCCTGCTGCCGCTGCTCTACCCGCAGGGCCACCCGTACCATCACGCCACGATCGGGTCGATGGAGGATCTGAACGCCGCGGACCTGGCCACCTTCAAGGCGTTCCACCAGCAGTATTACGCGCCGAACAACGCGGTTCTCACGGTCGTCGGCGACACCGGCGCCGCCGAGGTGTTCGCCCTGGCGGAGAAGTACTTCGGGGCGATCGCCACGGTGCCGGACATCCCGGCGGCTCCGGACGGCGCGTTGCCCGGCCCGGCCGGTGAGCCGGCCCGGGAGGACGTGACGGCCGCGGTGCCCGCCCCGCGGATCTACCTCTCGCACCGGACCTATCCCTTCGGGACCAAGGGGTACGACGCGGTCACCGTCCTCGCCACGGTGCTCGGCAACGGGCGGGGCAGCCGCCTCTACCAGCGTCTCGCCGACGGCGCCCGGATCGCCCAGCCGGACTACATCGGGGCGTACGGCGTGGATCTGGCGCACGCCCCCGCCCCGCTGATCATCACGGCCACCGCGAAGGACGGCGTCTCCCTGGAGACCCTGGAGGCCGGCCTCGCCGACGTGGTGCGGAGCCTGATCGACGAGCCGGTCACCGACGACGAGCTGAACCGGGCGAAGGCGCTGCTGACCACCGCCTGGTGGCGGCAGGTGTCCACGGTGGGCGGCCGGGCCGACACCCTGGGCCGGTACGCCACCCAGTTCGGTGATCCGGCCGCGGCCGCCGAGCGCCTGCCGCAGTGGCTGGCCGTCACCGCCGAGGACGTCACCGAGGCGGCGAAGGAAGTGCTGCGCCCCGAGTCCCGTGTCACCCTCACCTACGTTCCCGGGGAGCAGTCATGACCCTCGTCACCTCCCGCCCGGCCCCGGGCGCCGCCCGGCCGTACGCGTTCCCGGCCGTCCGCCGGATCTCCGCGCACGGCGGCACCGTGATCGCCGCCCACCTGCCGGGCCAGCTGCTGGCCAGCGCGGTCCTGCTGCTGGACGCCGGCGCGGCCCGGGAGACCGAGGGCCGGGAGGGCACCGCCACGGTGCTCGCCAAGTCGCTGGAGGAGGGCACCCGCAAACGCGATTCGGCGGCGTACGCCTTGGCGCTGGAGGGCCTGGGCGCGGAACTCGCCCCGTCGGTGGACTGGGACGCGTTCCGGGTCGGTGTGTCGGCGCCGGGCCCGCTGCTGGCCGCCGCGGTCCGGCTGGCCGCAGAGGCCGTGCGGACCCCGAAGCTGGACCCGGCGGATGTGACCCGGGTCCGCGACGACGAGGTGACCGCCCTGCGGATGGACTGGGCGCAGCCCGGCCCCCGGGCCGACGCCGCCCTGCGAGGCGACCTGTTCGGCACCGACGGGCGCTACCGCCGTCCCCTGCACGGCGACCCCACCTCGGTGGCCGCCGTGACGGTCGACGACGTGCTGGCCTTCCACGAGGCGTGGCTGCTGCGGCCGGGTGTGCTGCTGGTCGCCGGCGACCTGGGCGGGCTGGATCTGGACGCGCTGGCCGAGGCCGCTTTCGGGGGCACCTCCGGTGAGCCGCTGGAGCCGGCCGGACCGCTCGGGGTGGTGTTGCCGGAGCGACGCCGCACGATTCTGGTGGACCGGCCCGGCTCGGTGCAGTCGACGCTGCGGCTGGGCCACCGGGCGCCGGAGCGGGCGACCCCCGACTACGTGCCGATGACGCTGGCCGCGACGGTGCTGGGCGGGGCGTTCACGTCCCGGCTGAACCATCTGATCCGCGAGGTGAAGGGGTATACGTACGGCATCCGCGGGTCGTATGCGATGACGCGCCGTTCGGGCCGGTTCGAGGTGGCGGCCGGGGTGCAGACCGCGGTGACCGCCCCGGCGATCCGGGACACGCTCGGCGAGATCGCGCGTACCCAGGCCGAGGGCGTGACCGAGGCGGAGCTGGAGGTGGCGCGTTCCTGGCGGGCCGGGCAGCTGTCGGTGGAGATGCAGACTCCGGGGGCGATCGCCGGCGCGCTGGCCACCCTGGTGGTGCACGGCCTGCCGGACGACTACTACGAGACGCTGCGCCGGGAGTACCTGGAGGCGACCGTCGAGCAGGTGTCGAAGGCGGCCGCCGATCACCTGGCCGCCGACCGGCTGACCCTGGTCGTCGAGGGTGACGGAGCGGTGATCCGGGACGAGCTGACCGAGTTCGGCGACCTGGCCGACGCCGAGGTCTGACGTCTGCCGGTTCGGGGCCGTGCGCGTCACGGCACCGAACCGGCATGATCATCGAAGATGTGACGTGGGCCGCGTCGGCCACGGCCGGTGGCAGGGGCCGGATAACGTCGCGGCCATGACGATCACCGACGCGCCGCCGGCTGCCCGCCCGGCCCGGCGCCGCCGCCGAGTCGTTCTCACCGTCCTGCTCTGGCTGTCGCTGATACCGGCGGCGGTCTGGTTGCTGGCGCGCACCTCCGGGTGGGAGGCCGGCTACTCGGTCATGCTTCTGGCGTTCACCCCGTACGTCGCGTTGTGGACCTTGATTCCGCTCGCCGCGTCGCTGATCGCCCGCCGGTGGGCGGCCGCCGCGGTGGCGGCGCTGACCGCGTTCGCTTTCGCGGTGGCCGTGGTGCCGCGCGCCCTGCCGGATTCGGACAGGGGCCCGGCCGACGGTGTGGAGCTGCGGGTCATGACGGCGAACCTGTTGTTCAGCGGCGCCGACCCGGCCGAGATCGTGAAGCTGGTCCGGGACAACGACGTGGACGTGCTGGCGGTGCAGGAGTTCACCGAGCGCGGGCAGAACGCGCTGAAGACGGCCGGTCTCGAGGAGATCCTGCCCTACAACCAGCTCGCCCCGGAGTGGGGCGCGAGCGGCTCCGGTCTGTACTCCCGTCACCCGTTCGCCGAGCAGGCCGCCAAACGCAACGACGGCGGTTTCCAGCAGGCTCACGCCGCGGTTCAGGTGCCGGGCGCCGGGACGATCTACGTCGAGTCGGTGCACCCGCTGGCCCCGGCGGATCCGGCCATGATCTCCGGCTGGTCGGCGGATCTTCGGGAGCAGGTGCCGGCCGACGGCGGGCTGCCCAAGATCCTGCTGGGCGACTTCAACGCGACACTCGATCACAAGTTGCTGCGCGATCTGATCGCCACCGGTTACCGGGACGCCGCCGACGCCGTGGGCGAGGGCTGGACCGGCACCTGGGGGCCGTACGACGGGGATCCGATCCCCCCGGTCACCATCGACCACGTGCTGGTCGACGAGCGGATCGGGGTGAAGGATCTCAAGGTCTTCCCGGTGGCCGAGTCCGATCACCGCGCGGTGATCGCCTGGGTGACGGTGCCCGCCGCATGATCACGATCCGTCCGGTCGGCCCGGCGGACGCCGGGGAGTCGTCGGCCGCTCGCCGAAATCGGCTCGCCGCGCGTGGCGGCGCCGCCTAGTCTCGTGGGCATGATGCTGAGCTCGATCACGACCACGCCGGGATGTCCCGGTGTGGCGATCGCGCTGAGCTGACAGCGACGACCACGGCCCCGGGCGACCTGCCCGGGGCTGTGTCGTTCCGGGGTCCCCGTTTCGAAGGAGACCCACGATGTCCGTCGACCACCGCCGGCTCGGCCGCGAGCTGGACCTCTTCGACTCCGACCCGCTGATCGGCGCCGGCCTGCCGTTCTGGTTGCCCGGCGGCGCGGCCGCCCGCCGCGAGATCGAGTCCTATCTGTACGAACTGGAGCGCCGCGCCGGCTACCGGCACGTGTACTCGCCGGCGATGGGCAGACGCCGGATGTACGAGCTGTCCGGTCACTGGGCGAACTTCGCCGACGACATGTTCCCGCCGATGCGGGTCGGTGAGGACGAGCTGGTGCTGCGTCCCAGCCTGTGCCCGCATCACGCCTTGATCTTCCGGGCGCGCGGTCGCTCGTACCGTGATCTGCCGTTGCGGATCGCCGAGCTGGGGCCGATGTTCCGGGCGGAACGCTCGGGGGTGGTGGGCGGCCTGTCCCGGGTCCGGTCGATGCTGCTGAACGACGCGCACATCTTCTGCGCCGAGGACCAGGCCGGCGCCGAGGTGGCCGGGGTCCTGAGCCTGATGCGCCGGGCGCACGCGGCACTCGGCATGGGCCCGGTCTCCTACCGGCTCTCGCTGCGCGGCCCGGGAAAGAAGTACGGCGGCGACGACGCGATGTGGGCGCGGGCCGAGGCACTGCTGCGCGGCGCTCTCGCCGACGAGCGGATCCGGTACGCGGAAGCACGCGGTGAGGCGGCCTTCTACGGTCCGAAGATCGACATCCAGGTGGCCGACCCGTCCGGCCGGGAATGGACCCTCGCCACCGTTCAGGTCGACTACCACCAGCCGCGGCGGTTCGAGCTGGAGTACGTGGACGCGAACGGCGGCCGGCAGCGCCCCGTCATGGTGCACCGCAGCCTGGCCGGGTCGATGGAGCGGTTGTTCGGGCATCTGATCGAGGTGCACGAGGGGGCGTTCCCGGTCTGGTACGCCCCGGTCCAGCTGGCGGTGCTGCCGGTCGGCGCCGGCCAGGACGAGGCGGCCGGCGGGTTCCTGCGGGACGCGCTGGACGCGGGTCTCCGGGCGGAGGCCGAGCGCGGCGGATCGGTCGGCGCCCGGGTGCGCAAGCACCGGAAGGTTCCGTACCTCGCGGTGATCGGCGCCCGGGAGGCCGCCGACGGCAGTGTGGCGTTGCGGCCGCGGGACGGCGGCCGGCCGGTCCCGATGCCGCGCGCGGAGGCGATCGCCCTGATCGGAGCGGCCGCCTCCGCGGGACGAGACGGTCAGGCGGGAGCGGATGCCCGGGACAGGCCGTAGGTCAGGGCGTCCACGAGGGCCGTCCAGCTGGCCTCGACGATGTTCTCGTGGACGCCGACCGTGGTCCACTCGCGGTTGTGCTCGCTGGTCCCCAGCAGCACCCGGGTGATCGCGTTGGTGCCGTGGCTGCCCTCCAGGATCCGCACCTTGAAGTCGGAGAGCTCGAACGTCTTGAGTTGCGGGTAGTGGTTGGCGAGGGCGGTGCGCAGCGCCTCGTCGAGGGCGTTGACCGGGCCGTTGCCCTCGGCCGTGGCGATCACCCGCTCGCCGCGGACCCGGATCTTGACGGTGGCCTCGGAGATGACCGCGCCGTCCTCCCGGTGCTCGACCAGCACCCGGTACGACTCCAGGGTGAACGGTTCGGCCACGTGAACGCCGGGCAGTTCGTTGCGGACCAGCAGCTCGAAGGAGGCGTCGGCGGCCTCGAAGGACCAGCCTTCGGCCTCCAGGTCCTTGACCCGCTGGGTCACCTTCGACAGGGTGTCGGGGTGGCCGGCCAGGTCCAGTCCGAGCTCACGGCTCTTGAGCTCGATGCTGGCCCGGCCGGCCATCTCGGTTACCAGGATCCGCATGTCGTTGCCGACGACCGATGGGTCGATGTGGTTGTACAGCAGCGGATCCACCTTGATCGCGCTCGCGTGCAGGCCCGCCTTGTGGGCGAACGCCGCGGCCCCGACATAGGCCTGGTGGGTGTCGGGGGCGATGTTGGCGATCTCGGCGAGCGCGGTGGAGACTCGCGTCGCCTTCTCCAGGCATCCGTCCGGTAGGACTTTCAGCCCGAGCTTGAGTTGCAGGTTGCTGACCGTGGCGAACAGGTCGGCGTTGCCGGGGCGCTCGCCGTACCCGTTGGCCGTGCACTGGAAGTGCTTCACACCGGCCTCGACCGCGGCGACGGTGTTCGCGACCGCGCAGGCGGTGTCGTTCTGGCAGTGGATGCCGAGCCGGTCGGCGCTCACCCCGGTACGCTCCACCACCTCGTCGATCGCCTTGGTGATCATCGAGGGGAGCATGCCGCCGTTGGTGTCGCACATGACGACGCGCTCGGCGCCCGCGTCGGCAGCCGCCCTCACCACACTCGCCGTATAGGAGGGGTCGTGGCGGAAGCCGTCGAAGAAGTGCTCGCAGTCGACGAACACGCGGCGCCCGTTGGCGATCAGGTGCCGCACCGTGTCCCGGACCATCTCCAGGTTCTCGTCACCGGTGGTGCGCAGGGCCCGTTCGACGTGCCGGATGTCGGACTTCGCCACCACGCAGACGGCCGGCGTGCCGGCATCCAGAAGGGCTTTGACCTGTGCGTCGTCGGCGACGTCCACGCCCGCCTTGCGGGTCGAACCGAACGCCACGAGCACCGCGTGCCGCAGCTCCAGTTCGGTCTTCGCCCGTTCGAAGAACTCGGTGTCCTTGGGCATGGCGCCGGGCCAGCCGCCCTCGATGAAGCCCACGCCGAACTCGTCCAGCAGGCGTGCGACAGCGAGTTTGTCGGCGACCGTGTAGCTGATTCCCTCACGCTGCCCGCCGTCGCGCAGAGTCGTGTCGAACACCTGGTAGTCCATCGGGGAAGTCCTTTCCGTCGGCACCCACTGCAACAACAAAAAGACCCCCCGCGGATGCGGGAGGTCTGCGCGTCGGCGAGAGAGTCAGCCGGCGCGCTAGGTGCGAATAATCAGCACGGAGTGGGTCACGGTTGCCAAGCATGCCACGGGGTAGCGCAGTAGACGCCGGAAATCCAATAGCTGAGACGCAACGTACCGGCAAGAGTGACGAAATCGACCGGTGAGCCGATCGTCGGCGGCGGCTAGGTTGGAGGCGTGGTGGCCGAATCGTATTCACGAAACCTGCCCTTCTCCAAGGCGTACAACTTCCGTGACGTGGGCGGCTACGCCGGCCTCGACGGGCGCCGGGTGCGCTGGCGGCGGCTTTTCCGGGCCGACTCGCTGCACCGGCTGCGGGGAGACGACGCCGAGGCCTTCGCCGCCCTCGGGATCCGCACGGTGATCGACCTGCGCCGTCCGTTCGAGGTGGAGAAGTTCGGCCGGGTCTCCGAGGAACACGGCGTCGACTACCGGAACCTGGTGCTGCGGCACGTGGACTGGGTTGATGTCGAGCACCCCGAGGACGCCGTGCACGAGCGCTGGCTGGCCGACCGCTATCTGAATTTCGCGGAGGACGGCCGGGAGGGCATCGCCGACTCGCTGCGGCTGATCGCCGACCCGGAGGCGGCCCCGGTGGTCGTGCACTGCATGGCCGGCAAGGACCGGACCGGCACGGTGTGCGCGCTGACCCTCTCGCTGCTCGGCGTGTCCGACGAGGACATCGCCAACGATTACGCGCTCACCACCGCGGCGATGCGTCCCCTGACGGAGTTACTTCTGCGGACCAGCCCGGAGACGGTCGTCGGCAACGAGCACATGTTCGACTCGCCGGCCGAGGCCATGCACCTCTTCCTCGGCGACCTCCGTGACCTGCACGGATCGGTCGAGGCCTACGCCAAGGAGATCGGCATCACCGACGATGAGCTGGCCTCGCTGCGCTCGCACCTGCTCACTCCTTAGACGTACGAAAGATGATCTCACCCTGTCATGGGACTAGCTGGTATGGGACAACTAGCTATATGCTAGCCGCCAGGTCCGGTCCGGTGGCAACGATCCTTATCGCGGCAGCCGGGCCGGGCCCCCAGCCGGCCCACAGTGGAGTGCGTCCCCAGGAGACGGGCCGAGGCTGGGGGCGGTCACCGAAACGGCCGCCGGCCCGGTCCGGACGGTTCAGCGCGGAGCCGTCCGGGCCAGTGGTCAGCGCTGGTTGAAGGGCGCGACGGCCTCACGGTTCAGCGCGGCGGCCTCCGGCCCGAGCAGGGCCTCACAGACCCGGATCAGGCGGCTGCGCAGACCGGCCGCGCGGCGCGCCAGTTCGCGCTGGCGTGCCACGTACTCCGCCTTGCCCTCCGCGGTCTCGATCTTGACCGGGGGATGGCCGTAGGAGGTCAGATCGTAGGGACTCGCCTGCATGTCGAGCAGGCGGATCTCGCCGGCCAGGGCGAAGCAGTCCAGTGCCAGCGCCCCCGGGACGGCGGGGCCGAGCTTCTGCGCCCACTTGTGCACGTCCATCGCGGCGTGCAGGCAGCCGGGCTGGTCCAGGTCGACCTGGGTGGCGCGGGTGGGCTGCAGCCGGTTGAGCCCGACCGCCTCCGGGGTGAAGAAGCGGAACGCGTCGTAGTGGGTGCAGCGGATGGTGTGCTGCTCGACCACCTGGTCGGTGCCCTCCTGGCCCAGGCGCAAGGGCAGCTCGTGGCGGTGCTCCGAGTCGCGGTAGACCATGGCCCACTCGTGCAGACCGAAGCAGCCGGAGAAGACCGGGCGGGACGCGGTCGCCGTGAGCAGGCCGTGGATGTAGCGGATGCTCTCGGCGCGGGCGTGCAGAAACGCGTCCTGGTCGAGGGTGACGACGCCGTCCTCATACGCCAGGTAGAACTTCCAGCCGGCGTGCTCGGCCAGGCCGTCGGGCGCCGGTGACAGCCCGGTGCCGACTCCCGGGTGCCAGCGGCGCAGCAGCGACGGCCGGGTCCCGTAGTAGTCGTAGAGGAAGTCCTCGATGGCGTGCTTCTCGCCCGTCGCGCGACGGGCACGGTGGCCCGCGGTCATCTGGTCGGCGCGCTCCGAGTGCGCCCGGGCGAGGGGAATCCAGGTGACCGAGGGCAGCGTGGTGGTGAGTGCCCTCACCTGCTTGATCCCCATCGCACCAATGTATCTAGCCAAGGCGATCAACACGATCACCGTTTGGCGCGAATGAGTTCCGCCACGCGAAGTGGCACCAAAGACGTACGCCGATGTGTAGTACATGTACTACGAGTTTGATAGTGTGCTCGACATGACGGGATCGGTATTGGCCGCGGGTGCCGTGGCCGACACGCCGGGGGTGGACCCGGTCATCGAGGTCCGCGACCTCCGCATGTCCTACGGCGACAAGGAAGTGCTGGCCGGCGTCGACTTCACGGCCGTCGCCGGCGAGGTGCTGGTCCTGCTCGGGCCCAACGGGGCGGGCAAGACCACCACCATCGAGATCCTGGAGGGCTTCCGCCGGCGCTCCGGTGGCGAGGCGCGTGTGCTCGGCGTCGACCCGGAGCAGGGGGCGGAGCAGTGGCGGGCCCGCCTCGGGGTGGTGCTCCAGTCCTGGCGGGACCACAGCAAGTGGAGGGTCCGGGAGCTGCTGCACCACCTCGGCGGCTACTACGCGGAGTACTCCACGGCCTCGCGCCCGAGACCCTGGCCGGTCGACGAACTGCTCGACGTGGTCGGTCTGACCGAGTCTGCCGGCACCCGGATCGCCCGGCTCTCCGGTGGCCAGCGACGCCGCCTCGACGTCGCCATCGGCATCGTCGGGCGCCCCGAGCTGCTCTTTCTCGACGAGCCGACGGTCGGCTTCGACCCGGAGGCGCGGCGCGAGTTCCACGACCTGGTGCACCGGCTGACCGATGTGGACGAGACCACGATCATGTTGACCACCCACGACCTCGACGAGGCGGAGAAGCTGGCCGACCGCATCCTGATCCTGGCCCATGGGCGGATCGTCGCGGACGGCTCGGCCGACGAGCTGTCCCGGCAGGTGGCCGGTGAGACGGAGATCCGCTGGACGCGGGACGGGCAACGGTTCGTGCACTCGGCGGCGGACGCGACAGGTTTCGTGCGGGAGCTGTTCCGTCAGCACGGCGAAGCCATCGGCGACCTGGAGGTGCGGCCGAGCAGCCTCGAGGAGACGTATATGAAGTTGGTCCGGGAGGCCGAGGGGGGCACGCGATGATGCGAGTGGTGGGGCTGGGCCTGCGGCGCGGCCTGATCGAGTTGCGGCAGAGCCTGAGCAGCGGCACCGACCTGTTCGGGTACGCGTTGCCGGCCGTGTTCCTGGTGATCGCGCTGGTCTGGATGCGCGGCAGCACCATCCCCGGCACCGAGATGGCGCTGGGCGTGCACAGCCTGATCGGCTCGCTGGCCTTGCTCATCGTGGTCAGCGGATTCATGTCGATGATGCAGTACCTCTCGATGGACCGGGAGGACGGCACACTGCTGCGGGCCAAGGCCACACCGAACGGGATGACCGGCTACCTGCTCGGCAAGATCGTGCTGGTCGCCGGGGTGGCCGTGATCAGCTGCGCGTTCGTCCTGGTGCCCGGCCTCTTCCTGGTCGACGGTCTGACCCTGGGCGCCGACGGCGCGCTGGCCCTGCTCTGGCTGCTGCCGCTGGCGTTCCTGGCCACCATGCCGCTGGGCGCGGTGCTCGGCGCGCTCTTCGACAATCCGCGCCAGGCGTCGCTGGTGATGCTGCCGCTTTTCGGCCTCACCGCGGTCTCCGGCATCTTCTACCCGATCACCGCGCTGGCCGGCTGGGTGCAGGGCGTCGCGCAGGTCTTCCCGGTCTACTGGCTAGGGTTGGGCCTGCGATCGGCCTTCCTGCCGGACGCCCTGGCCGCCGCGGAGATCGGCGGTTCCTGGCGTCCCCTGCAGACGGCCGGGGTGCTGGTGGCGTGGGCGTTGGCCGGGCTGCTGCTGGCGCCGGGCATCCTGCGCCGGATGGCCCGCCGGGAGTCCGGTTCCGCGGTGGCGGCGCGGCGCGAGCGGGCGATGACCCGGATGACGGTCTGAAGGAGCCATGGGCAGCGAGATCACGTACAACCGGATCGCGATGCTGCGGGCGGAGCGCGGCATCACGCGGCGGCAGCTCGCCGACGCTCTCGGGGTGCACTACCAGACGGTCGGCTACCTGGAGCGCGGCGAGTTCAGCCCCAGCCTCCACCTGGCGCTGCGCATCTGTGGGTATTTCGAGGTGCCGGTGGAGGTGGTCTTCTCGCTGGAGCCGTTCCCGCGGCTCGGAGCCGAGACCCGACCGGCATAGGTTGTAGGGGTATGCCCGGCCGGCTGTCCGGGCCGGCTCAGCGTGGGCGATCAGGTGATCGGACGCGAA
>NZ_JBFAMR010000134.1:0-11971 GCF_040656595.1 Actinoplanes sp. NPDC049802 | reverse complement strand
CCCGTAGCGGGTGTGACGACACCCGTTGCGGGTGTCACGTCTGCGGAACACAGATAGCCGAAATCCGTGTCCCGTCTCCCCGGACGGGGACTCGTCT
Source organism: Actinoplanes sp. NPDC049802 (assembly GCF_040656595.1). Lineage (NCBI taxonomy): Bacteria > Bacillati > Actinomycetota > Actinomycetes > Micromonosporales > Micromonosporaceae > Actinoplanes > Actinoplanes sp. NPDC049802. Next base: position 11,874 of record NZ_JBFAMR010000134.1, on the reverse strand, counting down.
CCGCGGCCAGCCGGTGACCGTGATGGTGGTCGCGTATGGCGGCCGGTCGATGCCGAACTCTGGAGTTCAAGGGGGCAGCGTCAGCAGCGGTCGCCGAGGAGCCCTCGCGGGCCGGCCGGGTCACTTCGCCGGTCTTGCTCAGCGACGAGCACCGCCGTTCACACAATGCCGTCCACATACGCAACCACCGCAGCGGACGAGTCTTCACCGGTCTTGGACCGCCGACCACCGACCACCGATCGCCGTCGACCGCCGACCACCGATCGCCGTCGCCGTCGCCGTCGCCGTCGCCGTCGCCGGTCATCGAACCCCTGATCCACGTCCGGTGTCCGCTACCCCGCACCCGCGTCGTGAGGCCTGACGGCCCGGGACTGAACCGGATACACGCTCAAGCAAGTCTCTACTAACAAGCCAGCAGGATCAGCTCTGATGCTGATGGCCGATTGTTCTCCGTGCCTTCCCGCGGCCGGTAGGTGCCGGCCGGCGCGCACGTAAGGCTCTGCGTGGTCGTTCACGGGTGTCACAGCGGCGGTCCGGGCACACGATCGGTGCGCTGTGCACGCCCACCTGACCGGCACGGGCGGGCGAAAGCGAGGGCGAGGGCGAGGGCGAGGGCGAGAGATTTTGCCAGCAGGGACAGATCCCTTTAAAGACCCGAAGTCAGTCAGAGCTTGGGTCAGACCCCGGCGCGGGAGGTGCACATGAACATCATCTATGTCAGCGCTGCCTCAACAGCGCCGAGACCGCCCTGACGGCCAGCCGGGATCGCCCGCGCTCAAGCCCGGCGGGCGCGGCACGGCCAGGACCCGGCAGGAGTTCGCGGGTCTTCCACGGCAGAGCACCGACGGCGTACTGAAAAGGAGGCGAAAGAAGACGTCCTGGCGCACGCACGACGGGGTCTTCGGCGCGCGCGCCGCGAAGGTCAGGCGGGAAAGACGTCCCCGGCCGGGGCGCGGCCGGGGACGTGGGCGGAGCGAGGCTGGTCAGGCGGTGTGGATCAGGACACCGCCGCGGGTGGGGGCGGGCTCGGTCTCGGCCAGGGTGACGTGGGTACGGACCGGTTCGCACGGTATCGGCGCGGCGCCCGCACCGGCGGTGGGCCGGGGGCGGCGCGGGTGGAGGTCGCCGGCGCTGCCGCCGCGGCCGGGATGGATGATCAGGCCGTTGACCGGGTCGGGCACGGCGTCGAGGGCAGCCTGCACGGCGGGCAGCTCCCGGAAGGCGAGCCAGGCCTCGGCGTCCTTGAAGGCGATCTCCAGGACCAGGCCCCAGCGGAACTCGTGCCAGGACCACTGCTGGGCACCGTGCGAGACGGCCGCCGACAGCAGCACCTGCTCGTGCGAGTCGCGCCAGCGCGCGGCCGACGAGCGCGGCCCGTCCAGGATCTCGATCGACCACCACTGCAGATTCACATCGACCACCACAGCTCAACGATGGTGCCGATGCTACTGCGGCGGGCCGGTGGGCAGGGCGGATTCGGCACATCGCGCGCCGAAGTTGGCATCTGTCGCGTGGCCCCGGTGGGACGGGATCAGGCCGCGTGCGAGCCGGAGCGGCGGGCGGCCGGGAGGGCGGCGTGCCGTCGTGCGGGAAGCCGGCGGGCCCGGCGCAGGCCGGTCCGGGACGTCCCGGTGGTCCGGGCCTCGGGCAGTTGCGGGCCGGCCCAGGCGGGGATGGCGCCGGGCGGGCTGAGGGTGCGGTCCGGGGGGATCCACAGCGGCTGCGGCGTGATCGGCGATCCCCACCACAGAATCGTCCCGTAGCCGCGGACGAGCGGCGGCTGCAGCGCCGGCCAATACGCGTCGGCGGGAATGGCGAGCCGCCACGCCTCGGCCGGGACCAGCGCCATCCCGGCTCGAGGTGGCGGCACCGCCACGGCCGTCCCGGCGGTGGCGAACGCGGGCTCGTCGCCGGCCGGGGCGACGGCCGCGGGCGCCGACGCCAGCACGATCGCCGCTCCGACGGTGACCACGCCGGCGGCGAGGGCGGCCCACTCCCAGCCGGGTCGGACGGTGTCGCCGATCAGGGTGAGCGCGATGATCGACGGCAGCACCACCTCGCCGGTCCAGTGGACCGCGGTGACCCGGCCGACCTCGCCGCCCTGGAGCGCGCTGGCGTAGAGCAGCATGCCGGTCAGCGCGAACAGGATCATGGTCCAGGTGACCGGCTCGGTGACGACCGCGACGACGGCGGTGGACGCCTGCCGCATCTGTTCGTCGGGGAACTGCAGGGCGCGGCCGGAGATCGCCGCGCCGCCGAGCGAGAAGCCGCCGATCATCGCGATCAGGCCGGGCCGCCCGGTCCTGGTGGCGCCCCAGCCGAGCAGCCACAGGCACAGCAGGGCGGCGACCAGGCCGATCCGCACCCGGGTGGACGGCAGCATCTCGTGCTGCTGGCCGGCGGAGAGCGCCAGGACGCCGAGGGCGGTGGTGGTGCAGACGATGGCGGCCACGTCGCGGGGGCGCAGCTTGGAGCCGAGGAACAGCCAGGCGAAGACGGCGGTGACGGCGAGCGAGCCGGCCAGGACCGACTCGACCACGTAGACAGCGAGATGCTGGAGGGCGACGATGGCGCCGACCCAGGCGATGATGTCGAAGCCGATGCCGATCAGGTAGAGCGGGTGGCCGAGGGTGCTGGCCGTGCTGTGGCTGCGTTTGGCGCCGACGGCCTGCAGGATCGATCCGGTGGCGTAACTGAACGCCCCGAAGATCGCCATCCCCAGCGCGAACCAGCTCATGGAGGTCATCGCTCAACCCCCACAAGATCACGCTCAGTGGATCGATCGGTCACACTCGGATCATATGACCCCGAAAAGATCCATGCGAGCGAATCCTTCGATGGTCTCCGCGATGCGTCGCAGATCCCCCGGTCCGCAGCGATGGTCCACCGGGAGGGTGAGCATCCGCTCGGCCAGAGCGGCCGCTTCGTCGTCGCCGCTCCAGAACCCGGCCCGGTTCTGCCGCCAGTGCACGGGCGCGTAGATGCCGTGCCGGGCCAGGTGGGCGAGCAGCGCGTCGCGTACCTCCCCGGAGGGGCAGGTCAACTGGACGCGGAAGCCGTCGGAGGTGACCCGGCCGTCCAGGGCAGCCGCGATCTCGGCGGCGTTGCGGGCGCTCGCCGCGCGGATCCCGGCGATGTCGAGGAGCGGCAGCACCGCGGTCGTGAACGCGCTCGCCGCGGCCGTGCTGCCCAGCAGCCGGTGCTCGCCGCGCTGCTGGAGTTCCCGGAAGTGGTCCTTGGGGACCGGCCGCCCGTCCAGCCAGGCGGCCTTGAGCAGCATGGCGGTCAGTTTCAGCTCGGCGCCGCCGGAGCCCGGCCCGGACGGTGCGGGCAGGTCGAGCCCGCGCGGCGACCAGAGCAGGCCACCGTCCGGCAGCGGCAGCGTCTTGCGCAGCGACGCCACCGCGTACGCCGCCGTGCTGGCGCAGGCCCAGGCGCTGAACGGGTCGTGCGAATGGTCCTCGATCACCGTGACGCCCGGGTGCGCGCGCATCCACACGTCCCAGGCGGCGCCGTCGTCGCGCCCGAACAGGCTCTGTGCCAGCACCACGTCGCCGTCGGCGGGGCGCAGCGTGTCCCAGCGCGGCCCGCGACCGTCCGGCAGGTGCCGGTACCAGGCGATCGGGACCTGTGCGGCGAGCGCCTCGGCCACACCGGCGCAGAAGTAGGTGGGCATGTGCAGCCGGCCGGGCGCGAGCGAGCGCAGCAGCGAACTGATCGCGCCGCACCCGGTGGCGAACAGCGCCCGCCGGGTGGGCAGCCAGCCGGGCAGGCCGCCCCGCTCGGCGCTGAGCAGGGCGGCCGGGTCCCAGTGGAACTCCGAGCCGATCTCAGCCGACACGGCTGACTTCCTCGGCGGGCGCGGGTTCCGCGACGGCCTGCTGGCGGGTGATGTTGAGCTGGTCGACGTGGACCGGCGGCTCGCCCCGGTTCAGGCTGATCGCGGTCCGCCACATGATTCTCAGGTCGAGCAGGGGCGACCAGTTGTCGACGTACCAGCGGTCGAGGACGAACCGCTGCGCCCAGTCGATGTCGTCACGGCCGTTGACCTGTGCCCAGCCGGTGATGCCGGGTTTCACCTCGAGACGGCGGGCGTCCTCCGGCGAGTACTGGGCGACCTGCGGCAGCACGTCCGGGCGGGGGCCGACCAGGTTCATCTGCCCGCGCAGCACGTTGATCAGCTGAGGCAGCTCGTCCAGGCTGCTACGCCGCAGGAAGCGCCCGCACCGGGTGATCCGCGGGTCGTTCTCGACCAGGCCGAACGGGTCGTCGATGCCGAGTTCGGCGCTCATCGCCACCGAGTTGTGCACCATCGAGCGGAATTTGAGCATCCGGAACGGGACGCCGTTCCGGCCGGCCCGGTCCTGGACGAACAGGACGCCCTTGCCGTCGGCGATCCGGATCCAGGCGGCCAGGGCCAGCATCACCGGGGCGAGCAGGAGAAGCATGAGGAGAGCGGTCAGCCGGTTGACGGCGTTCCAGATCAGGCGCACGGTTTACCTCTTCTCTTGCGGCGAGCTACAGCGACTCGACGGCCGGACCGGCCAGCCGGCGCCGGGTGTCCAGCACGTAGGCGGCGTGCTCGAGGACCAGGTCCAGGTCGAAGGCGTCGTGGTCGGCGAGCAGCACCACGGCGTCGGCGGCGGCGATCTGGTCGGCGGTCAGCGGCACCATCTCGACCCGGCTGTCGACGTGGGCGTCCTCGACCACGTGCGGGTCGGCGGCCCGGACGTCCGCACCCATGTCCAGCAGCAGCGCGGCGACCCGGCGGGCCGGCGACTCCCGGGCGTCGCCGCTGTTCTTCTTGTACGCGAGCCCGAGCAGCAGGACCGTCGAGCCGTTGATCGCCTTGCGCCGCTGGTTGAGGGCGGCGACCAGCCGGCGCACCACGTAGTCCGGCATGTGGTTGTTGATGTCGTTGGCCAGCTCGACGAAGCGGAAGCTCTGGCCGAGGGTCCGCTGCACCCGCCACGACAGGTAGGACGGGTCGATCGGCAGGCAGTGCCCGCCGACGCCGGGGCCGGGCGTGAACCGCATGTACCCGAACGGCTTGGAGCTGGCGGCCGCGATCGCCTCCCAGACGTCGATGCCGAGGTCGTGCGCGTACACCGCGAGCTCGTTGACCAGGGCGATGTTGACGTGCCGGAACGTGTTCTCGAGGAGCTTGGCGAGTTCGGCGACCTTCGGGTCGGAGACCGGCACGGTCTGCTCGACGACCGAGGCGTAGAACGACTGGACCCGCTCCAGCGAGGCCGGGTTGATGCCGGAGACCACCTTCGGGGTGGTGGCGAGGTTCCACTCACGGTTGCCCGGGTCGATGCGCTCGGGGCTGTAGCCGAGGTGGAAGTCGACGCCGGCGATCAGCCCGGAACCCTCCTCCAGCAGCGGCGCGACCAGTTCGGTGGTGGTGCCCGGGTAGGTGGTGGACTCCAGCGCGACGGTGGCGCCCGGGCGCAGGTAGCGGGCCAGGGTACGGGCCGCGTCCTCGATGTAGCTGAGGTCCGGGCTGCCGTCGCGCAACGGTGTCGGCACCGCGATCACGGCGATGTCGAACCCGGCGCACGAGCGGGGGTCCGCGGACGGGTGGAACGAGCCGTCGGCCAGGACCCGTTGCAGATGTGCGGAGGAGACGTCGTCCACGTACGACTCGCCGGCGGCGAGCCGCTTGATCCGCTCGTCGTCGACGTCGAAGCCGACGACGGTGTGCCCGACCTCGGCCGCGCGGACCGCGAGCGGCAGTCCCACGTATCCCTGACCGGCGATGACGACCCGCATGGGTGTGTTCTCCTTCATCAGTTTCCGGGCCTTGCGGAGGCGGCGCCCGTAGCGCCTGTTCTTCACGGACGCCGGCCCGGCGGGACGGCGGCGGTCTCGGGACGGCGCTGTTTGCCGGCGATGACCGGGTGCGGCCGCTTCGGCAGCGCCGGGCTCTCCGCGAGCCAGTGCAGGACGGCGATCAGGTCCTCCCGCGGTGACGACGGGTCGAGCAGCGACAGCACGGCCCCGTCCAGCGGCGGCACCGGCGCCTGGGAGATCAGCGGGTGGTTGGGCCGGTGGTCCGGCTCGTCCGGCCCGAGCAGCACCTCGGCGAGTTTCTCGGCCGGCCGCAGACCGGTGTAGACGATCTGGATGTGCTGGTCGGCGGAGTCGGCGAGGCGCTTGGCTACGTCGGCGATGCGTACCGGCTCGCCCATGTCGAGGACCAGCACCTCGCCCTTGCTGTCCAGCGCGCCGGCCTGGATGACGAGCCGCACCGCCTCCTGGACGGTCATGAAGTAGCGGGTCACGTCCGGGTGGGTGACGGTGATCGGGCCGCCCGCCTCCACCTGGGCCGCGAACGCGGTGAGCACCGAGCCGCGGGAGCCGAGCACGTTGCCGAACCGGACGCTGCAGTACGTGCCGGTGGCCAGGGAGTCGGCGGCCGCGGTGAGCCGCTCGGTGATCCGTTTCGAGTAGCCGAGGACGCTGCACGGGTCGGCGGCCTTGTCGGTGGAGATGTTGACCAGCCGGTCGACGTTGTGCCGCATCGCGGTCTGCAGGATCTGGTACGTGCCGATGATGTTGGTCTTCAGCGCCTCGGACGGGTGCATCTCCAGCAGCGGCAGGTGCTTGAGGGCCGCGGCGTGGAAGACCACGTGCGGCTTGTGCTCGGCGAACACCTCGTCGAGGCGCTGCTGGTCGCGGATGTCGGCGACGACCAGGTTGCGGTCGTCGAGCTGGCCGCGGCCGTCCAGGGACAGCTGTACGGCGTGCAGGCCGGACTCGTCGCGGTCCAGCATCACCAGCTTGGCCGGGTTGAAGCGGGCCACCTGCCGGCACAGTTCGGAGCCGATCGAGCCGCCGGCGCCGGTGACCAGCACGCGGCGCCCGGAGAGGTAACCGGCGACGGCCTCCAGGTCGATGCCGACCTCGCGGCGGCCGAGCAGGTCCTCGTGGCTGACCGGCCGGATGTCCTCGACCCGGACGGTACGCCCGAACAGTTCCACCACCGGCGGAACCACCTTGAGGTCGACGTTGAGCGGCTGGGCGAGTTCGGTGAGCGCCCGGATCAGGTCGGCGCTGGCGCTGGGGATGGCGATCACCACGGCTTCGGCGCGGAACCGGCGCACCACGTCGGCCATGTCGTCGCGGTTGCCGACTACCGGCACGCCCATCACCCGGAACGTCCGCTTGGCGGGGTCGTCGTCGAGCAGGGCCACCGGCACGTACGGGCTGGAGGGGCTGCGCAGCATGGCCCGGATGACGGAGGTGGCGCCCTCCCCGGCGCCCATCACCACGACCCGGGCGCCGTGTTCCGGTGACGGCCGCAGCCGGCTGTCCTGCAGCGAGCGGACCAGATAGCGGATCCCGGCGGTGAGCACCAGCGCGAACATGCCGGCCGCGATGATCGCCGAACGGGGCACGAGCCGGCCCAGCACGGTGTCCAGGACCAGCAGCGCCGGCACGGTCACGACGGCGGTCTTGACCAGCGCGGCGATCTCCTCGAAACAGCCGTACGCCCAGCGCCCGGTGTAGAGCCCGAAGTTGATGCCGGCCGCGGTGTGCACGGCCGCCGCAACCGCGGACAGCGTCACCAGGCCGATGAAGTCGACTTCGCCGACGTGCCCGTCGTGCCGGAGCAGCGTGGCGATCAATAGCGCGGCGGCGAGCGCCGCCGCGTCGGTGGCCGCCCGTGCGGCGCGGCCGGGCAGGGCTCGGCGGTGCCACGGGACCGGGTGTGGGCCCGGGCCGCGCCACTCGCCGGGAGTCGCGTCGGCGCTCATGTCGCCGGACGCTCGTCGCCGTTCCTGCATGGATTCCCCCTCGTACGATGCCGGCGCGGCCGGCCGCGGATCCTTCGCTCGACAAGGAAAAACGAGTCGGCGCAAATGCATTTCCGGACAGTGAAATGCGGGCAGCGACTCGTCTGCGTTACGCCCTTTCGACCTTTCGCAAATTTAGCGTTCCAGTCAGCGAGGGCGGATTACAGTAGCAATTGTCATGGGCTACGCGAGTAAAACTCATGTTCGCCGTTCTATTGAGGACACGGCCTTGATCGGCATTTCCGCGAGATACTTACGGGCGGTCACGGGTGACCATTCGGCGGAGCATGTCATATCCACGATGAGAAGGACTCACCTTAGGCGTGACATCTGCGACTTCCGTTGCGACGCTGTTTCCGGCAGCGTCTTGGGCGCGGGTGTCGCAAGCGTTCTGTCGAGAATGCGACCGGGGGACAAAACGATGAGGGTGCTGCATGTGATCAGCACGCTGGAGCCGGGTGGAGCCGGACAGCAATTGCGGTTGCTGGTGCGCCGGCTGCCGTACGAGAGCGAGGTGGTGACGCTGTCCCCGGCCGGGGACACGGGCGAGCCGGACGGCGTCCGCGTGCACCGGATCGCCACGACACGCGACCACGACCCGGCGGCCGTACGGCGGCTGTGGCGGCTCATGCGCGCCGGCCGTTACGACGTGGTGCACACCCACCTCTACCGGGCGTGCGTGCAGGGCCGGATCGCCGCCCGGCTGGCCGGTGTGCCGATCGTGGTCGCGACCGAGCACCGCCTGTCCGCCGACAGCGTCGAGGGCCGCCGGTCCTCCCCCACGGTCCGCGCCCTCTACCTGGCCGCCGAACGGCTCGGCCAGGTCACCATCGCGACCTCCCCGGCGATCGCCGGCCGGCTGCGCTCGTGGGGCGTCCCGGAACGGCGGATCACCATGATCCCCAAGGCGATCGACGCCCGCGAGTTCCGGTTCGACCCGGCGCTGCGGGCGGTGGCCCGGGCCCGCCTCGGCGCCGAGCCGGGCGTGCCGGTGATCGGCGGGCTCGGCCGGCTGGAGCCGGACAAGCGGTTCGACCTGCTGATCCGCGCGGTCGCCGAGGTGCCGGACGCGCTGCTGCTGCTGGTCGGCGACGGCTCGGCACGCGCCGACCTGGAACGGCTCGCGGTGATCGAGGGCGTCGCCGACCGGGTGCTGTTCGCCGGCGCGGTCGCCCACCCACGGGAGATGCTCTGCGCCATGGACGTCTTCGCCTCACCCGACCACACCGCCTTCGGTACGGCCACCCTGGAGGCGATCGCGTCCGGGCTGCCGGCCGTCTACGGCTCGTGTCTGCCGCTGGAGGAGCGGGTGGCCGCCCGCGCCCGGGTGCCCGGCACCCACCGGCTCTCCACGGACCGCGAGTCGCTGCCACGGGCATTGCGCGCCGAGGTGCTCTGCCTCGCCGAACGGCGCGGCCGGCGGCTGCCGGCCCGGTCGGCCGGCGTGCGGTACGACGCCGACCACCTGGCCGCCTCGGTCGGCCGCCTCTACGAACGGATCGGCGACCGGCCCGGCCAGCGGCGCCGGGTCATCGCACCGCCACCGGGCTACCGCGGCCGGTTCGGTCGAAAGAACACTTTTCCACTGCCCGGCGGAAATGTGCGAAACGCATGAGACGGCGGAATACCAGATAACCGGCAACCGCGCCGAAGGTGTTCGACATCAGGTCGTGCACGTCCGCCCAGCGCTGGCCGTGCAGGGTCAGCAGCAGAAACAACTGGACCGCCTCGATACCGGCGCTCAACAGGAAGCCGGTGTTCACCACCGGGCCCCAGCCGCGCACCCCGAACACCATGTGCAGCAGGGCGCCGAGCGGCAGCGTCATCATCGTGTTCAGCACGAAATCGCGGCGGCGCATGTCCTCGATCGGCACCCAGAGGATCCGCTCCAGATCCGGGCCGCCGGCGCCCGGGCCCCAGGCGAGACTCAGCGGCAGCATCGTCGCGCCGAGAATGGCCACCGCATACCACCCGGCGAACCAGAACACCGCCAGCCGGCCCGGGGTCAACTGCCCACGGCGGCGCAGGAACACCGTGGAGACGATCATCAGGAGCACGCCCAGGGGCAGCAGAACGGGCAACGCCGGGATGTCGAGTCGATGGATTGGCATCGTTTCTCACGCTACCCGGGCGCTCCCGTCAACGGAGCCAGCCCTCCTTGCGGGCGATCCGGATCGCGTCGAGCCGGTTGCGGGCCCCGGTCTTGGAGATGATCGCGGACAGGTAGTTGCGCACCGTGCCGCCGGAGAGATACAGCCGGCCGGCGATCTCCTTCACCGACTCGCCCTCCGCGGCCAGACCCAGCACCTCCAGCTCCCGGGTGCTCAGGCCACGGTCGGTGTTCAGTGAGGCGGCCTGGAGCATCGGCGACACCACCCGCTCACCGCGGGCCAGGCGCCGCACCGCGTCCGCCAGCATCGCCGGGGACGTGTCCTTGACCAGGAAGTTCAGACCGCCGTTCCACCGGCGGGGCGGGAGCATGCCGCGTTTCGACGGATCGCACAGCAGCAGCATCGAGCAGGACGGGATCGCGGTGTGCAACTCGTCGGCTATCGGCAGGACCTGACTCACCATGTACTGCGTGTCGATCACCACGACGGCCGGCCACAGCTGGGCGGCGCGCGGCGCCAGATCGGCGCCGATCGGGAGGGTGTCGACGTAGTGCATGTCCGGTTCGGCCTCGAGGAACGCACGCACCGGGACACCGAAGTATCCCTCGTCTCTCACCACGACGACCCGGATCATCACACCACCCTTGCCGAGGGACGCCGGCTCGCGGCCGGTTCGTCGACCTGTCAGGAACGTTGGATGCACATACCTTTCTATCGCCCCGTGTCCATTCGGACGACCTCGGGTCGACAGATTTTCCATTGATCCGGGAAAACGTCTGTCCGCCCAGCTCAACACTAATACGTGCCAATGGCGATCTCCATCGGGCACACACTTAACGTAACGGTCCCGGGCACTCTGCGCACATAGTCATAGCCGATCGAACGAGTCAGGTGTGCCGGATCAACGAATCAGGTGGCCGAAATGACCGGGACATCGATCAGTTACTCACCGGAAACCTGGGCGATGTCCCGATTTTTCTGGACCAAAGGTACAGCGAGCTGATCGAATTTCGCCATTCCGATCACCTGAAAGTGATGACGGCTCCCCCACCGCAACCGGACCGTTATCCAGTCCATTCATGATCGATTCGAATCGGATCACGGGCCGCGCGACCGAAAAGGATTACCCCGTTCCTCCGAATGAGTGAAGCTCCACCGTTCCCCCTCCCGCGGTCGCCGTTCCGGCCTCACTCACGCTCCTCATCCGGTACGCGCCCCGCCGCCCCCGACCGCAACCACCCCGTCCCGCCGAGCCGCGCGATCATCTGCCACGCGAGGCCGTGACGCGACCGCCGGGCCACCTGCCCGCTCAAGGCCGTCGCCCATCCCGGCCGGCCCGGCCGATCTCGACCGGCGATCCCCGGCGCCGCCTCCGAACACCCGAGACAACCCCACGACCAGCCGGACCAGGTCGGCAGGGACTGCCGGATTTGGCTGGTCTTGTTCGACTGGTCGTGGGCGCTGCCCCTGCCGGCTCATCAATAGAGGCTCACTACCAGCGCATATCCGGCCCCGCTTCGCCAGGCCTCACGACGCGGGTGCCGGGTAGCGGAACCGGACCTGAATCAGGGCTTCGATAACCGGCGGTCGGCGGTCGGCGGTCAGCGGTCGGCAGTCGAAGACCGGTGAAGACCCGTCCGCTGCGGCGGTTACGCATGTACACGGCATTGCATGAACCGTGCGCTCGTCCCTGAGCAAGACCGGCAAAACGACCCAGCCGGCCGCGATGCCCCCTCGGCATCGCCGTTGACGCTGGCCCTGAATTCCAGCGTGTGGCGCCGGCCAGCCGTGGCACGCGACACCACCATCACGGTCACCGGCTGGCAGCGGAGACGAGTCCCCGTCCGGGGAGACGGGACACGGATTTCGGCTATCTGTGTTCCGCAGACGTGACACCCGCAACGGGTGTCGTCACACCCACTACGGGTGTCACGTTCTCCGAGCACACATCGCCCTGCACG
>NZ_JBFAMR010000133.1:0-12427 GCF_040656595.1 Actinoplanes sp. NPDC049802 | reverse complement strand
GGTGAGGTGGTGCAGCACCTGGGTTCTCTCCTCCGGTGCCCCCAGGGAGTCCAGCTCGGACCGTTCCACCCGTCGACGGGTGTCCTCGATGCCGGCCCTCCCGGGGTGGGAGACAGCGCCGACAGCCAGCCGAAAGCCGCCGGAGTCCGTGCTCCACCCTGTCAGCCTTCCGGATCCACCCGCCGGACTTGCCGCAAGCGGCGCCCGGCCGCGCCCATCGAACGCCGCACCGGCCCGGCTCGTGCACCGGGCCGGCGGAGCGGTCAGGGGAGCGCATTCAGTACCTCCGCGATACGGCGGGCGGTCTCGTCCCAGCCGGGAAGGGTTTCGCGGCGGGCGTGGGCGCGGGCGCGCCAGCGGGCGCGTAACTCGGGGTCGGTGAGCCACTCGCGCAGGGCAGCGGCGAGGGCGTCGCGGTCGCCGGGTGGGATCAGCCGGCCGGGCCGGCCGCCTTCGGCGACACCCAGGGCCTCCGGGACTCCGCCGACGTCCGTGGCCAGCACCGGCAGGCCGCGGGCGAGCGCTTCGGTCACCACCATTCCGTACGTCTCCCCGTACGACGGCAGCACGAGAAGGTCCGCGCCGGCGTAGACGGCATCGAGCGCGTCACCACTCAGCGGGCCGGTGAACCGCACGCTGCCCTCGTCCGGAACCGGCCCGTCCCGTTCCGGGCGGCTGATCCGCCACGTCCCCTCCGCCGGAGCGGCATGCCCGTCGGGCTCCTCGCCGGACCGACGGCGGGCCGGGCTACCGGGCGTGGCTACGTGGGCCCCGGGACGGGCCGGATCCTCGGAGCCGCCGGCGCCGGGCCGGTCATGAACCCCGCTGTCGGTCGTGTCGCCGCTGATCATGCGGCCGGGCGTGTCGGCGGTGATCAGGTCGCCGGTGATCACGTTGCCGGTTGTGTCGATGGTGACCACGTTGCCTGTGTCGATGGTGACCACGTTGCCGGTTGTGTCGGTGGTGATCAGGGTGCCGGCTGTGTCGGCGGTGGGGTTACTCGCTGTGTCAGCGATGATCACACTGCCCGTTGTGTCGGGGATGATCACGTTGCCCGTTGTGTCGGGGGTGATCGGGGCGCCCGCTGTGTCGGTGATCAGGGTGCTGGCTGTGTCGGCGGTGAGGTTGCTCGCTGTGTCGGCGGTGACCACACTGCCCGTTGTTTCGGGGGTGATCACACTGCCCGTTGTTTCGGGGGTGATCACACTGCCCGTTGTGTCGGGGGTGATCACACTGCCCCTTGTGTCGGGGGTGATCGGGGCGCCCGCTGTGTCGGTGATCAGGGTGCCGGGTGTGTCGCCGGTGACCAGGACAATGGAGTCGTCGAGGCGGGCGGCCAGCCCGGTGGGTGTGGTCAGGGTGAGGGTGGCCGGTGTGGGGATCCGGCCGAGGACGCGGCCCGCTCCGGCGACAGTGCAGGTCCACGGCGGATCGGTGATCGTCTGGAGGGCCTGCAACAGCAGATGGTGGCCTTTGCGCCGGGTCAGCGACGCGACCATGAGCAGCCGACGGCCGGTGAGCGACGGTACGGCCGGAAGTGCGGCGTCGACGCCCGGCGGAGCGGCGTGGACACCGGTCAGACCGTGCAGTTCCTCGACGCGGCGTGCGGCCGGGGTGCTGGTGGCGATGACGGCGGCGGCCAGGCGCAGAGCGCGGCGTTCCAGGGCGCGCAGTTCGGCGGCGGCCTCGGGGGAGAGGCCGGTCTCGTCGCAGAGCGGCAGGTGTACCAGGATCACCATGCGCAGGCGGCCGGCGTGTGGTTCGAGCAGGTCCGGGACGCCGCACGCGATCAGGCCGTCGAGCAGCACGGTGGCGCGGTCGGGGATCCCGGCCAGCATCCCGGCCAACGCCTGGCGCGCACCCGCCGCCGGACGCGGGAAATCGCCGGGCACGAGCAGTTCCCGCACCTCGAAGGCGCTGTCAGGGGTGTGCTCCGCCCGTACCGGAGAAGGGTTTGGGGAGGAGGGAGCACCGGGGAGGGCGAGGCGGCGCAGCACCTCGCGGTCGTAGCGGTTGCCGCCGGACGGCGCCGCCGGGTCGTCGATCGACGCCGGCAGCACCGCGAACAGCGTGTGGATCACCGCAGGGCGCGCTCGTAGGTCGCCCAGGCGATGTGCGACTCGTGCAGGGTGATCGAGATGCCGGTGAGGCCGGACGCGCCGGGGCCGAACTCGCCGGCGTGGATGCGGACGGCCAGGCGGTCGGCGATCAGCTTGGCGAGGAATTCGGTGGACGTGTTGACGCCGGTGAACTCCGGATCGTCGTCGAGGTTGCGGTAGCTGAGTCCGGAGCAGACGGTGTGCAGCTGCTCGCTCGCCTTGCCGATGTCGACGACGATGTTGTCGTCGTCGAGGTCGGGACGGCGGAAGGTGGCGTCGACGACGAAGGTGGCGCCGTGCAGACGCTGCGCCGGGCCGAAGACCTCGCCGGTGAAGCTGTGCGCGATCATGATGTGGTCGCGGACGGTGACGCTGAACAAGGGCTCAACTCCTCAGGTGTGGTTCGTGGCGTAGTACGGGTACCCGATCCGGAAAGATCAATTCGCCGGATGGTCGATGACGTGACAGAGCGCGGGCAGGGAGCCGTCGGCGATCCGCGGCATCACCTCGGGCAGTTCGTCGAAAGGGCTGCGGCCGCTGATCAGGGCGTCGAAACGCGGGTCTTTCAGCAGGTCCAGGGCGAGCGCCAGGCGCTGCGCGTAGGAGCGGCGGCGGGCCGGGGCGATGCCGCCGACCTGGCTGCCGCGGATGGTCAGGCGACGGGAGTGGAAGAACTCACCCAGGGGTACGGCGACGCGGCGATCGCCGTACCAGGAGAGTTCGACGACCGTCCCCTCGGTGGCGAGCAGTTCGAGGCTGGTGGTGAGGCCCTGTTCGGTGGCGCTGGCGTGGATGACGAGGTCACGCTCCCGCTGTGCCGCCTCGGGCCGCGCGAAACCGGCATTCAGTTTCCCGGCTTCGTGTTCGCGGCTCTTGTCGATGTCGACCAGTTCGACATCGGTTCCCGGCAGGCCGGCCAGCACGGCCACCACCGACAGGCCGACCATGCCGCCGCCCACCACCGTGATCCGGTCGCCGATCTGCGGCGCGGCGTCCCACACCGCGTTCACCGCCGTCTCCACCGTCCCGGTCAGCACGGCCCGCACCGGCGGCACGCCGTCCGGCACCACGGTCACCGCGGTCGCCGGAACAACGTACCGGGTCTGGTGCGGAAAGAGGCAGAACACCGTCTTCCCGACGAGTTCCGGCACACCGGCCTCGACGACACCCACGTTCAGGTAGCCGTACTTGACCGGGGCAGGGAAGTCGCCACTCTGGAAAGGGGCGCGCATCGACGGCCACTGGCTCTCCGGGACGCGGCCCTGGAAGACCAGCGTCTCGGTGCCGCGGCTCACCCCCGAGTGCAGAGTCCGGACGAGCACCTCACCCGGTCCGGGATCGGGCACCCGTTCGGTGCGTAGCTCCCCGCTCCCGGGGGAAGTCATCCAGAACGCGCGAGCCGTCAACAGCCTCATCCTTTGCGTCATTGAACCGGAAGCCCCCGGTGGGTGTGTCAACCGGTTGAACCCTACGTCCATCCCGATCAGGAGGAATGGTGACGATCAGTACCACGGTGCGGCCCCTGGCCGGATTCGCCGCCCAGGTCGCTCTGCTCGCCGTGCTCGCCGCCACCGTCGGCCTCGACGTGTGGGGATGGCTCGCCGGGCTGGTCTACGGTGTCGCGCTCTGCGGTCTGCTCGCCATCGGTCTGCGCCGCGCCGGCATGGCCGGTCTCGGATGGGCGAACGCGGTCACGTTCAGCCGCGCGATTCTCGCGGGCGGGGTCACCGCGATGGCCGCCGGCTCCGGTGCGCCCGCCTGGCTGCTGGTCACCGTCGCCGCGGTCGCCCTCGCGATGGACGGGCTGGACGGGCAGATCGCCCGGCGTACCGGCACGACCACCCGGCTGGGCGCCCGCTTCGACATGGAGGTCGACTCGGCGCTGGCTCTGGTCCTGAGCGTGTACGCGGCCGTCGAACAGCACTGGCTCGCGCTGTTCATCGGTCTGGCCCGCTACCTGTTCGGCGCGGCGTCGTGGGCGCTGCCCTGGCTCGCCGCCCCGACGCCGCCCCGGTTCAGCCGTAAGGTCGTCGCCGCCGTACAGGGGATCGTCCTGGTGGTGGTGGCGAGCGGCCTGCTTCCCGGTCCGGTCGCGGTGACCGTGCTGGCCGTGTCGGTCGCGTCGCTGGCCTGGTCGTTCGGCGCCGACGTGCTGTGGTTGTACCGCTCGTCCCGGATCCGCGAGGAGGCCCGCGGCCGCTGGCCGGGCACCCGGGAGCACGCCCTCGCCCGCGGTTGAGGCCCTTCTCTAGCATCGGGCTCAGCTGTTCTCGTGCGCGCCGGGAGGACTCGGAATGCTCGGTAACGTAGTTCAGATCGTCAGCCTGGTGGCGGTCGCCTTCACCATCTACTTCGCGGCCGTGCAGGCGAAACGGTTGCGAGCCCAGATCACCATCGCGAACCTCTTCAGCCGGTACGAGGCATTGAACCACGCGAGCGAACGCTACGACGCCGGGCTCGGAATGCTCTTCCAGCGCCCGGATCTGCGGCCGTACATCTACGAGCGGCGGCCGCTCGATTTGGAGGGCGACGATCTCGCGCGAGTGATGGTCATCGCCGATGTGATGGCCGGCGCCACCGATTACGCGCTGCGGGTCGCCGACCGGTTCCCCGACAACGCGAGCGATTGGAACAGCGTGGCGGCCGAGATGACGCGGCAGCCGGTCTTCCAGGCGCTGATCGCTGAACGGCCGCACGAGTTCTCGGATCTGGTCCGGCATTTCGCGTTACCGGTGCGGGAGACCGGCCCCGCGATCACGTGAACGGGCGGGGTGGGTTCCTCGCCGTCGTCTCCCGGTCCACTATGTCTCGATGGGCTCGGGACAGGGTGGGCGGTGGCGGCCGTGGCGGCAGGCCCGGCAGACGGTCACCGGAAGTGTGGTGTTCGGGGACGTCGTGCAGGTGGCGGACGTCGGCGGGGACGTCACGATCGTGAGCCGGGAGCGGCCGCTCTACCGGGTGACGGCCGCCGAGGTCGCCGCCGTGCCGCTGGCGCCGGAGCGGGCCCGGGCCCAGCCGAGCCGGCTGCTGGCGGCCCGTCACCGGATCGTGCCGTTCACCGGCCGCGCCGCTGAACTCGGCGAACTCGCCGGCTGGGCCGGGTCGGCGGCGACGGTCTCGGCGCGGCTGCTGCACGGCGCCGGCGGGCAGGGCAAGACCCGGCTCGCGGCCGAGGTCGCCGCCCGCTGCGCCGCGGCCGGGTGGACGGTCTGGCAGGTCGCCCACGGTGTGGCCCCCGGCGAGGACCGTGCCGGCCTGACGAGTGGCGCGTTGCTCGCCGTCGTCGACTACGCAGACCGGTGGCCGATGTCGGCGCTGCTGACGCTGCTCGGCCAGATGCGGGCACTGCATGCCCGGACCGGTGCACGGGTACGGATCCTGATGCTCGCCCGGTCCGCCGGCTACTGGTGGCCCAGCCTCGCCGGGCGAGCCGAGAACGATCACGGCATCGAGGCGGGCGCGTTCGTACTGGACGGGCCGGACGCGGGCCGGGGCGACATGTTCACGGCGGCGGCCGTCCGGTTCGGGGAGGTGCTCGGTGTGGCGGGGGACGGCTGGGTGGCGCCCGATCTGTCCGGGCCGGACTTCGCGCCGGTGCTGTCGGTGCACATGGCCGCGCTCGCGGCTGTCGACGCCCGCCTGCACCGGGACGAGGCGCCGGCCGGCCCGCGGTCGATCGCCGAATACCTGCTGGCCCGGGAGCAGCGCCACTGGCGGGACATGCACGAGAAGGCCGAGGACCCGATCGCCAGCCCGCCGATGATCCTGCACCGGGCCACCTACACGGCGGCCCTGACCGGGGCGGTGCCCCGCCCGGTCGCCCGGCGGGCGCTGATCGCCGCCGGTCTCGCCGCCGACGTCACCGCCGCGGACCGGGTCGCCGACGATCACCGGACGTGTTATCCGCCCGCCGACCGGCGTCTCGTGCTCGAGCCGCCGCACCCGGACCGGCTCGGCGAGGACCTGATCGCCCTGTCCACTCCCGGTCACGGTCTGCCCACCATGCTCAGCTACGACGACTGGCCGCTCAGCGCACCGGAGGCGCTGCTCGGCCATGAGGCGGAGTGGACGGGCGCCGCGGTCACCACCCTGATCGAGGCCGCCCGTCGGTGGCCGCACCTCGCCGGGGAGGTGCTGTGCCCGCTGTTGCGCCGGGATCCGGAGCTGGCGATCCTGGCGGGCGGCAACGCGCTCACCCGTCTGGCGTCCATCCCCGGGATCGACCTCGACGTGCTGACCGCCGTCGAGTCGAGACTGCCGGCGGAGCCGCGCGCCGACCTGGACGTCGCGGCGGCCGCCATCAGCGAACGGCTTCTGCGGGACCGGCTGCGCTCCGGGCCCGGCCCGGCCACCGTGGCGGCGCTGCACGTCGACCACGCTTTCCGGCTGGCCCGTGCCGGCCGCTGGACCGAGGCGCTGACCGTGGGGCAGACGGGCGTCGCCCTGCTCCGGCGACTCGCCGAAGAGGATCCGGGCGCGTACCTGCCGGCACTGGCGGTGGCCCTGAACAACACCGGCACGGTCCTCTCCGAACTGGGCCGGCGAAGGGAGGCCCTGGCGCTGGGGGAGGAGGCGGTCGCCGTCGGCCGCGGGCTGGCCGCCCTCGATCCGGACACCCACCGGCCCGCCCTGGCCGGGAACCTGGCCGACCTGGCGGCCCGGCTGTCGGCGCTGGACCGGCGCGAGGAGTGCCTGGCCCCCGCGGCCGAGGCGGTCGAGTTGCTGCGCGCGCTCGCCGTCGCGGACCCGGACCGGCACCAGCTGGCGCTCGCCCTGAACAACTTCGGCGCCTTCCTGGCCGAGGCCGGTCAGCGGCAGCGCGGCCTGGACCTCACCGAGGAGTCGGCCGGCCTGCTGTGGGAGCTGGCGGACCGGGATCCGGACCGGTATCTTCCGGACCTCGCCATGGTCGTGGGCAATCTCGGGAACCGCATGCTGGACACCGGGCGCCATGCGGAGGCGCTCGAACCCGCCATCGCGGCGGTGGGCATCCACCGTTCGCTCGCGGAGATGAATCCCGCCGTCTACCGGCCACGCCTGGCCTCCGTGCTGAGCAACCTGGCCGTCAAACTCGCCGAACTCGGCCGCTGGCCGGAGGCGCTGCCACCGTCCGAGGAGTCGGTCGCCCTCTACCGGGAACTCGTCGAGACGAACCCGGACGGGTACCTTCCCGACCTGGCGCGCGTTCTCAGCAACCACGGCCTGCGGCTCACCGAGCTGGGGCGGTGGCCGGAGGCGCTCCGGCCGGCGGAGGAGGCCGTCGCCCGGTTCCGGGAGCTGGGGGTGGACGGCGCCCGGCAGGAGAACCTCGGGGCGGCGCTGACCAACCTGAGCGCGGTGTACACCGGCTTGAGACGGATGGCGGAGGCGCTGGCGACGACCGAGGAGGCGACCGCCCTCTGGCGCCGGATGGCCGTGGCCCACCCGGAGGCACATCTGCCCGACGTCGCGATCTCGCTGCGCAACCGTGGCGTCGCCCTGGCCAACGTGGGACGGCGTACGGAAGCGGTGGCCTCGGCGGCGGAGGCGGTCGATCTGCTGCGGCGGCTGTCCGAGAAGGAACCGGCCGTGCACCAGCCTCGCCTGGCCCTCGCCGTCGGTAGCCTGGGCCGGGTGCTCGCCGAGACCGGGCGCGGCCGTGAGGCTCTTCCGATCCTGGCGGAGGCGGTGACCCTGCACCGCCGGCTGGCCGAGGGGAACCCGGAGGTTCACCGGCCGGAACTCGCCGGCACGCTGCGCCACCAGGGGATTCAGCTGTCCGAGACCGGGCGCCCGCACGAGGCGCTGGCCTGCGCCGAGGAGGCCGTGGACCTCCACCGGCGGCTGGCGGCGGCCTACCCGGAGAAGCATCTGTCCGGATTCGGCGGCGCGCTGATGCATTTGATGATCGTGTTGTGCGACCTGGACCGGCCCGCGGAGGCCCGGCCGGTGTGCAGGGAGGCGATCGCGGTCTTCCGCCGGGTCGGCCGCGGCGACGAGTCCGCCCTGCACGGGCTGGGCCTGGCCTCGACGATGTACGCCTGGATCTGCCTGGAGACGCGGCGCGACCTGATGGGGGCGCGGGCGGCGGCAGCCGAGTCGATCCGGATCCACACGCCGCTGGCCGAGCGGGATCCGGGGGCCTTCGCCGACCGGCTGGCACAGGCCTATGTCACCTACGCCGGCGTGCTGGAGGCGTCCGGCAGCCCGGACCAGGCCGAGGAGATCCGGCGGCGGATGCTCAGCGGGCAACCGTGAGCACCACGGCGGCCGCGCCCGTGGAGATCCCGGTGTTGCGTTTCGGTGAACTTCTTCTATGCCGTGCAGCCGGGTCCCGCGGCCTTGCCGTCGACGATGCGGTACCGGGAGATGTCCCCGCGAACGTAGTCCTCCAGTTGGCGCACCGACGTCGGGAGGACGTCGTTGTTCATCAGGTATCCGACGATCGCCGTCTCCACGGTCCGGCAGGTGGCCTGGTCGGCGACGACCTGGGCCCGCGCCTCGAGCTTCGCCGGGTTGACCGCAACGTAAGAAACACCGGCAATACTCACCGTGATGGCACTGGTCATCGCAAGCTCGATCAAACGCACCGACGCAGGTTAGCGATGATCACTGTTGGTGAGCACTGGCCCGTTCGGCCGAGATCAACAACCCTCCGTGATCATCCCGGCGGGCGAATGAATCGACGTGAGCCGTCGTCCGGGTGTTAGCTTGATTACTCGGAGCAACGGTTTGATTGCGCTGGAGGATCCCATGCGTCGTGCCGCTGTCGTTCTCGCCCTCGTTCTCGCCGGCCTCTGGATCGCCTCACCCGCCCAGGCTTTCGCGCACAACGCGGTGCACAGCCCGGCCCTGCACGCCCTGCTCGACGGGCTCACCCTGCTGGTCGCCACGGCGCCGGTGTGGACCGCCCTGCTCTGGGCCGGCGGCAACCGCCGGCTCCTCGCCGCCCTCGTGGGCGTCGTCCAGATCCCGGTCGCGATCATCGGCTTCGTGCCGATCGCGAACCCCTGGCTGCACCTCACCCTGTTCGCCCTCGCGCTCGGCCTGACCGCGATGTCGCTGCGGGTGGTACGCGGACAGGCACGGTCCGCCGCCGCCGTCACGACCGTCTGCTGACAGGCCGCCACCGGGCCGCCGCGACGTCCTCGCGTCGCGGCGGCCTCCGTACGGTTCCTGGTCCCGCTGTTGCCGCGGCGGGTTTCGGCGGACGATCGTCCTGCTACGGCGGCGGCCCTCACCGGACCGTCCGATGTCGATCTCGCGATGTGCGCGTTGCGAAGGCCTCTCAGCAAGCGCGTGCGCCGATGTGATGTCGGCGTAACGTGGCCGTCAGTGAGCCTGGCCACAATGAATTCGTGGTGACGGAGACGATGATGCCGGTCAACGGCATCCAGGTGTGTGTGGAGTCCTTCGGGGAGCCCACCGATGCCCCTCTGCTGCTCCTGGCCGGGGATGCCAGTCCGATGGACTGGTGGGACGACGAGTTCTGCCGCCGGCTCGCGGCCGGCGGCCGGTTCGTGATCCGCTACGACCACCGGGACACCGGCCGGTCCACCTCCTACCCGGCGGGCGCGCTCGCCTACTCCGGCGCCGACCTGATGGACGACGCCGTCGGGGTGCTCGACGCGCTCCGGGTGCCCGCCGCCCACCTGGTCGGCTTCGCCCTCGGAGGCGCGCTCGCGCAGCGCATCGCCGTCCACCATCCGGGCCGGGTGCTGTCACTCACCCTCATGGCCACCAGCGCGGGCGGCGCCGGGACGGAAGCCGCGCCGGTCACCGTGGGCGGTCCGGTCACGGTCGTCGCGGGCACGGTCACGGCCGGCATGCGTACGGTGGAAGCCGCCCCGATCACCGACGAGACCGACTGGTCGAACCGGAAGGCCGCGGTAGCCCGCATGATCGCCGAGGTGCGCGACCACGGCGGCCCGTTCACCGCCGACGAGCCGCAGTTGCGCCGCCTGGCCGAGCGCATCTTCGATCGTTCCGCCGACCTGGCCGCGACCCGCCTCAATCACCGTCTCGCCGGTTACGGCCCGCCGGTCCGCGACATGCTGGGTGCCATCGAGGCCCGCACCGTGGTCCTGCACGGCACCCTGGACCGCCGCTTCCCCGCCCCGCATCCGGAGGAGTTGGCCCGCGGCATTCCCGGCGCCCGTCTGGTGTGGCTGGACGGGGTGGGCCACGAGTTCCCGCCCCGCGCCGTCTGGGACCAGGTGCTCCGGGAGATTCTCGAACCCGATCCGGGCCCGCCGGGGGCCTGACCGGCGGGCGCGGGCCGCCCCGGGGCGAGTTGAGCGGCTGTGCGAGCATCGCCGCGTGCGGATCCTCGGCGGGCGGGACCGGATCGGCCGGTTCGTGGCCGTGCCGGTCGGGCTGCTGGCGGCGGGTGCCCTGATCGCTCATCCGGTGCTACCCGGCGGCAGCCTGCTGCCGACGTTCCTGCCGTGGCTGGGGTTGAGCGTTCCGCTCCTTCTCGCCCTGGCCGTGTGGCGCCGCTCCGGGATCGCGCTGGCCGCGGCACTGTTTCCGCTGGTGGCGTGGCTGGCCCTCTTCGGCGGCCATCTGCTGCCGGCCGGGGAGCCCGAGCCGGACCTGGTCGCCGTGCAGCACAACGTCAGCGACGAGAACCCCGACGTGCCGGGCACGGTCCGTACCCTCCTGGCGGCAGGCCCCGACCTGGTCGCGCTCGAGGAGGTCACGCCGCAGGCGCTGCCCGCCTACCGGGCCGCGTTCCCGGCCGCCTACCCGCACCACACCGTTCAGGGCACGGTCGCGCTCTGGTCGCGGTACCCGCTCGCCGGCGCCGCCCCGCTCGACATCCGCCCGGCCGGACTCGGCCCCGACTGGAACCGTGGCCTGCGCGCCGTCGCCCGCACCCCGCTCGGCGACGTCGCGGTCTACGTGGTCCATCTGCCGTCGGTTCGGCCCGGCTCGGGCGGCCTCGACGCGGACCGCCGGGACGACAGCGCCCGCAGGCTCGGCGCGGCTCTCGGCGCGGAGCCGCTGGACCGGGTGATCCTTCTCGGCGATCTGAACGCCACCACGAAGGACCGCGGCCTCGAACCGGTGACCGCACGCCTCGGCACGGCCGAGTCCGGCTTCGCCTTCAGCTGGCCGGCCGCCCTGCCGGTGGCCCGTATCGATCACGTCCTGGCCCGTTCTCTCACCGTGACGTCGGTCCGGGCCCTTCCGAGAACCGGCAGCGACCACCTGCCGGTCGTCGCGCGTCTGCGGTGGTAGCCGTCAGCCCGGCCGCTGCTCATCAGGTCGTCACGGATCTCCGGGCGCAGGTCGTCGCCGGCCGCGCCGCCGGCCCCGCCACCCCCCTCCGGAACCCGGGCTAGCCGATCGGCAGCCGGACCGTGCCGGGGTCGACCGTCCGGACCCCGCCGGCGGTGCGCACCTCCAGCACACAGCCGCCGGCCGGTCCGCGTTCGGCCGGCCACCACGCTCCCCAGACACCCGCACGTACAGTGGCCGTGACCCGCAGGCCGTTGGCGAGCACGATGTCGACCCCGGACACGTCCGCCCCGCTCAAGCCGAAGATCTGGGCCACCTCGAGGCCCGGCGGTGGCGCGTCCTGCCCGCCGCCGAGAACCAGCACGTCACCGCCGAGCGGGGCCTCGAACGGCCGGTCCGAGACGGTGGCGTTCATGCCGTTCAGGCCGTCGTCGCGACGGACGCCGGAGAGGGCGATCAGCGGCTCGGCCGGGGTGCCGTTGCCGCGGGCCACGTCGACGCAGTAGGTGAAGTCGCCTCGCCGGTCGACCAGCACCTCTCGTTTCCCGGTCGGCCGGGCGCCCGCCACGGCGACACCCCCGACTCCGAGGTCGGTGCAGACCGACGCCCACTCCCGCAGCTCCTCCTCGGAGGCGGTGAGCGGGGGAGCGGCCTGCGGCACGGCGGACCAGCCCGCGTAGCCGGCCGGGGGAGCGTCCGCACGGGTGGCGACCACGACGCCGGCGGCCACCGCCACCACGGCGCCGAGCGCGACGGCGAGCCGGGCCGGGCGGGGCCGGGCCGTGGGAGCGGAGGCCTCGGCGACGAGTATCCGCCGGATGTCGGCCTGTCGCTGCGGGTCCAAACGGGTCTGCATCATCGAGAAACCTCCGTGGAAACCCCCGGCTTTAGCCGTGGGGAGGAATCGGACTGCCTGTGGAGCAGGTCAGGGATGGCCCATTCGCCGTCAGGGCAGGTGGGTGTCTGGTCAGACTGTGCGCTGGTTCTCCACATACCTCTTCACGATCTCCAGGGTTGCGCCGCCGATGGTGGCGACGAGGTACGAGTTGGTCCACAGGGTCGGCATTCGGGATTTCAGGTGGGGGAGTTCGGTGTGCGGCAGCCGG